>JBOHSO010000344.1:0-2306 GCA_050921685.1 Gemmatimonadales bacterium | reverse complement strand
CTACGCCGCGATCCGGCCGCGCTTCGGCGCCGGCCCGGGGACGGCGGTCATCGCGGCGCTCCTCATGTGGGTGATGATCGGGTTGCTGCACGCCCTGAGCGAATCGCCGATGGCGACGACGATGGGCGCGCCGCGCCAAATCTACACGATCGGCACGCTGATCGCCCTGGTGGCGTTGCCGCTCGGCGCGCTCGCCGGCGCGAAGTTCTACACCGAGTCCTGACCCTTCCTCACGGGTGCGAAACAACACCGCCGGGCGGCTGGCTGCCGTCCGGCGGTGCTCGTATCGACCGCCAACGCGTCAGGGCTGCCGCGCCAGCACCTCATCGTTAGGAACGGCCAGCGTCCCGAACACCACGTCGCCGACGCGGTCGATCAGGATCTGACTCAACCGCCCCGTGCGCCGCATGTCCACCCAGCGGTGTCCTTCGTAGAGCAGCGAGTATTTCCGCTGCACCAGCAGCTCGTCCAGCACCTGGGACACCGATAGGCCGCTGAGCCCTCCGTTGGCAGCGAGTCCGCCGGATTTCACGCGGATGTAGTTGATGTCGTTCGCCGCTGCCACCGCGTCGCGCGCGGTCAGCGCGTTGTTCGCCTCCGCCCGCAACAAGATCAGCTCTTCGTTGCGGATGATGGCAATGGAGGCATTGGTCGCCGGATACCGGGTCCACCCGCGGTTGGAGGTGAGCGGCGGCACGCCGGCCGACGTGGGCGTGCGGGTGACGGTCTTGGCGGCAAGGCGGGTATCGCCCGCCTCCAAACTGTCCGCCAGCGAGGGGTGGACCACGTTTTCCCCCGTCAGGGGGTTCTGGAACAGCGGATTGGCTTGATCCCCCGGATTCGTGCTGTAGTTGAAGTACACGCCGGCGGCGAGGTCCGCCGTGGCGCTGGTGTCCACGAACGACCCGCCCAAGGCGGTGAGCGCTGCGGTATAGCACGGATCGCCGCACCCCAGGCTGCCGCGATACACCTCGACTCGGACCTTCAGGGCCCGGTTGAACCTGAGGAAATTCACCGGCGTGTTGAACCCGGCGAAGCCGGCCGGCAGCGAGAACGGGAACGCCGCCCCGCCTGCGCCGAGGTCCGCTTGGGCGTCATCCAGCAGTCCCGAAGCGAAGCCCAACGCCGAGTCGTTCGTGACGAACGGCGCCGGGTCGGCCGTGACCGCTCGGTTGACGTCGACGGGGATCGAATCCTGCGCGTGGGCCGACAGCACCATCAGGAACGCATACGCCTGCATCGTCTTGGCGAACCCGCTGGTGGCGGCCTGCTCGGCGACCGACAGGGCGCTCGCCGTGCCGATCACATTGAGCAGGTCGTTGGTGCTGCGCGTCGCGGCGTAATGCTCCAGCCAGTGGTCGCCGCCGAACGCCCCGCTGCCTGGATCGAGCGGCCCGTTCAAGAACTCGGTGATGAAGCGCGGGTCGGAGCCGTCGAACCGGTACCCTTCGCGACCCAGGATCGACGCGTCGAGGATCCAGTCGGCGGCGTCCTGACGCGCGGCGATGAGGATGCCGGCGGCGGCCGCCGCCACGTCGGCCCGCGACGGGTTTGGCCCGAGCGGCGACGGGTTGTTGGGATCGATGATATCGAAGTCGCAGGCCCCCGAGACGAGGGCCGCGACCGTGAGTAGCCAGTTGGTCCGTTTCATGGTCGGTGCCCCTCGCTCAGAAGTCCAAGTCGATCGAAATGAAGAAGCTGCGGCTCGACGGGAACGGCGCCACGTCGAAGTTCCGTCCGATCGCCTGGTTGCCGAAGTTCGAGACCTCGGGATCGATGCCACGGAAATCGGTGATCCGGATCAGATTGCGGCCGGAGACGCTGAGCCGCGCGCCCTTCACGAGCGAGCCGAACAGCTGGCGCGTCGCGCTGGGGGAAAGCTGATACGCCAGCGACACCTCGCGCATCTTGAGGTACGACGCGTCCTGGACGTATTGCACCGTATTCGCGCTGATCGGGTCGACGAAAGCCAGGAAGCGGTCCCGGCCTCCGCCCGGGGTGTTCCAGTCGGCGCTGTTGCCGAACAGGTCGAACAGCAGCTCGGTCAGGTTGATGACGTCCCCGCCCTTCTTCCAGTCCCACAGCATCCCGAAGCTCCACTGCTTCCAGTTCAGGTCGGTGGAGAAAGACATCTGGAAGTCGGGGGTCGCATCGCCGATCGCGCCGACCGTGTCGCCGTTCGCGAGCACTCGGCCGGTTTCCAGGCCGATGATCTGGGTGGCGGACTTGCCCGCCTCGATCTTGAAGGCGCCGAGCGCGGTCCCGAAGCCGGCGAACTCGAAGGCGGGCACCGGCAGCTCCAGCAC
>JBOHSO010000343.1:0-2261 GCA_050921685.1 Gemmatimonadales bacterium | reverse complement strand
GTGTGGGCACCGGCCTCGTGCTCGCCAGCGCCGTCGCGGCGCTCACGCCGCTGCCGGCGGCAGTGGCGCCCTGGTCTATCGCCGTCGGGGTGCTGCTGGGTGCCGGCGTCGGCGTGGTGGCGGGGGTGTATCCGGCGAGCCGCGCCGCGCGGCTCGATCCGATCGCCGCGCTGCGACAAGAGACGTGACGCCGCTGTGGGAGGGCGTCGGGATCGCGCTCGGCTCGCTGCGCGCCAGCAAAGGGCGCGCCGCCCTCACCATGCTGGGCGTGGCGATCGGGGTGATGGTGGTGATGATCATCGCCGCCATGATCAGCGGCATCAACCGGAGCGTGTCCAACCTGTTCGAGCAGATCGCGCCGCGCACCTTCCTCGTGTGGCGCTTCTTTCAGGCCGGCGTGACCATCTCCGACGGCTCCGAGGAGAACTCGCCGTGGCGCCGCAACCCACCGATCAACGAGGCCGAGGCGGATCGCATCGCCCGGCTACCGAGCGTGCGCTACGTCACCCGCCGGGAGGAGAGCGCGGCCCAAGTCGAGTTCGGGGGCCTGCGGCTCGAGTCGGTGAACGTCGGTGGGCTCTCGTCGCAGTGGGTCGAAGTGAACGGCGGCGACGTGTTCCCGGGGCGCAACTTCACCCGGATGGAGGACCTCGCCAACAGCCAGGTGGTGGTGATCAACAAGAAACTGGAAGCGCAGCTGTTCCGTGGTCGCGACCCGATCGGCCAGGTGGTGCGGATCGCGGGCGTCCCGTACGTGGTGATCGGCGTGTACGCGTCACCACCCAACCTGTTCAGTGGGGCCACGCCGCCCTTCGCTGCGATTCCGCACGGCGCGTTCACGAAATACGTCCCGTATTTCCGGGGGTGGATGCGGCTCGCCGTCGCGCCCGCGCCGGGGTACACGCAGCAGCAGTCGATGGACGAGGTCACCGCCACGCTGCGCTCGCTGCGGGGGCTCAAGCCGAGCGAAGAGAACACGTTTTCGATCGTCACGCAGGACAAGCTGCTCGACTCGTGGAATCAGGTGACGGGCGTGTTTTTCCTGGTGATGCTGGTGCTGTCGTCCATCGGGCTTCTGGTCGGCGGCGTGGGCGTGGTGGCGATCATGATGATCTCGGTCACCGAGCGCACCCGGGAGATCGGGGTGCGCAAGGCGCTCGGCGCTACGCGTCGCGCCATTCTGTGGCAGTTCCTGGTCGAGGCGTCCACGCTCACCCTGGTGGGCGGCGCCGCCGGCATGCTGGTCGGCGGACTGGTGGCGTTCGCGCTGTCCCGCCTCACCCCGATCCCCGCGCACGTGCCGCTCTGGTCCATCGCCGCCGCCTTGGCCGCCTCGGCATTCACGGGGATCGGGTTCGGGCTGTATCCGGCGAGTCGGGCCGCACGATTGGATCCGGTGGAAGCACTGCGCTATGAGTGAGGCGCTGCATCTGCTTCGCTTCATCGTTCCCGCCGCTTAACTTTCCTCCCATGCAGGTCACCGAGGCGATTCTCCAGGCGCTCCAGGCGGCGTGGAGCCACAAGCTCCGCTCGTTCTTCACGCTGGTGGGGATCATCGTGTCCGTGGCGTTCCTGGTCGCGGTGGTCGCCGTGATCCAGGGGATGAACGCCTACGTGCGCGAGCGCATCGGTGGGGCGATCGTGGGCGTCAACGCGTTCCAGGTGCGCCGCACGCCGATCGCCGTCGGCCTGATCGACGACGAAGAGTGGCAGGCCATCCAGCGCCGCCCGATCATCGCCCCGGAGGACGTGCCCTACGTGGCGCGCGCGCTCCCCGACGCGCGGGCCATCGCGTTGCAGTCGGGCTGGCCCACGCCGCAGGCCGACGTCGAGTGGCGCAACCGCACCGTGGGCGACGCGTTCGTCTTCGGCGTGACGGCACCGTATCAGACGGTGCAGGACTACGAGTACGCCGCGGGTGAGCCGCTCAGCGACGTCGACGTGCGCGAGCGCCGTCCGGTGGCCATGCTCGGCTGGGACGTGGCCGACAAGCTGTTCGACGGCAACGCCGCCCTCGCCGTCGGCCAGCGGATCCGCGTCTCGGGGGAGCAGTTCCTGGTGAAGGGGGTGATCGCGGCGAAGGGTCGCGTGCTCGGCAACTCGTGGGACGGGTTCGTGATGCTGCCGATCACCACGTTCGAGGCGGTGTACGGGCGCCGGCAGACCACGGTGATCTCCGTGAAAATGCCCGACGCGATCTCGGTCACGAGCGGGATGCAGCGCGCCGAGGAGGCGATGCGCATCGCGCACCGGCTGCGGCC
>JBOHSO010000342.1:0-6749 GCA_050921685.1 Gemmatimonadales bacterium | reverse complement strand
GCTGTGTGGCATCGTCGGCACCGGTCTGCTCGGGCTGGCCCTGCGGGGTGCCGGGTTCTGGGGCGAGCTGCACTGGAGCGCGGTCCGTCAGGCGTCGAGTGCGCTGCGACTCGTCGTGCAACTGCGGCCCGACGCCTACACCTTGTACGAGCCGCTGGTGCGCTGGTTCGGCGACACGTTCCCGGGACTGGTGGTGCTGCAAACGTTCGCGGCGCTGGCGCTCGCCTGGCAGTGGCACGTACGCCTCGCCCCCGTCCCGCTCGGGCTCCCACTCGGCGCGTTCCATCAGTTCCGCTTCGCCGACCAGTGGGTGTGGGCGCTCGTCGCCACCCTGCTCGTGTGGACGGTGCCCAAGCTCGCGGCACTCAAGACCGCGGCGTTGAACCTGGGACTCGTGCTCGGCGTGTTCTACTTCCTGCGCGGTACGGCGATCGCCGTCGCCTTCGCCGGCACCGCGGGGGTGCCCGGCTGGACGCTGGTGGCGGGTTCGGTCGTCGCCAGCGTGTTGGTCGTGCCGCTGCTGTTGCTCGTCCCGGGCCTGTGGACGCTCGGGGTCTTCGACACGTGGCTGGCCTTCCGGCAGCGCCGTGCGGGCCGGCCGATCGCTCAATAAGAGGACCGACCATGGAAGTCATTCTTCGTGAAGCCGTCCAGCATCTCGGAGCCGCGGGCGACGTGGTCAAGGTGAAGGATGGCTACGCCCGCAACTATCTCCTCCCCAAAGGACTCGCGTACCCGGCCTCGGAAGGCAACAAGCGCCGCATCGCGTTCGAAGCGGAGCGCATTGCCCGTCAGCGCACGGCCGAACGGCAGGAGGCCGAAGGTGAGGCATCGAAACTGACGGCCGTCTTGCTCACTTTTCCCATGAAGGTCGGAGAAGAAGACAAGCTGTACGGGTCGGTCACGGCGAGCGATATCCAGCGCCGGCTGGAGGAACAGGGCATCCATATCGACAAGCGTCGGGTCGACCTCCCCGAGCCGATTCGGGCGCTGGGGGAGTTCAAGGTGGGGATCAAGCTGCATGCCGACGTCCGGCCCGAGATCACCGTCATCCTCGTGAGGGAGTGACGAGCTCCCGGTGACCGTCGGGATCGGCTACGTCGATGGCCCTCGGCTGCGCCGCTCGCTGCTTGCGGCGGCGGATTGGGTGGCCGCGGGGCGAGACGAGCTGAACCGCATCAACGTCTTCCCCGTCCCCGACGGAGACACGGGCACCAACATGTGCCTCACGCTGCGGTCCGTCGCGCACGCGCTGCGCGAGCTCGGCGACGCGCCGCTCCCGAAAGTCACCGAGGCCATGGCCCAGGCGAGCATCCGCGGCGCGCGCGGCAACTCCGGCCTCATGCTGTCGCAATTCCTGCTCGGGCTCCAGGAGGGCCTTGGCCAGCGCCTCAGCGCCTCCACCGCCGACCTCGCCCGCGCCATCCGGACCGGATTCGAGCGCCTCCATGGATCGCTCGACGAGCCGGTCGAAGGCACCATCCTGACGGTCGCGCGCGCCGCGGCCGACGAGGCGGAGCTGGCCACCGGGGAACGCGACGTCCGAGTCTTCATGCAGCGCCTCGTCTCCAGCACCGAATCCGCGCTGCAGCGGACTCCCGATTTACTGTTGGCGCTCAAGCAGGCCGGTGTCGTCGACGCGGGAGCGAAGGGGTTCGTCCGGTTCCTGGACGGCATGAAGCGGCTGATCGAAGAGGGCACCCTCGCCGAGGGCGCGGTGGATCGGCTCGACGCCGGGCCCAGTGCCGCCGCACAAGCCGAAGTCGCCGCCGACCGCGACTACCAGTACTGCACCGAGGTGCTGGTGCGTGGGGCGGCCCTGCCGGGAACCCCGGTGGTGCGGACCGCCCTGCGCGAGTTGGGCGGCTCGATCGTAGTGCTCCACACCGGCGACCTGCTCAAGGCGCACGTGCACACCGACACCCCGGATGCCGTGTTCGCGCTGGGCGCTCAATGGGGCACCGTCGAGTACACCAAGGCCGAGGACATGCGCGTCCAGCACCAGGCGCTGCAGGCCAAGCGGCCGCTGGCGTTCCTCACTGACACCGCCTGCGATCTTCCGGACTCGCTCGTGTTCGAGCACAGCGTCGTGCTCGTGCCCACCCAATTGATCATCGGCGACCGCGTGTACCGCGATCGACTCGAGATGACGCCGGGGGAGTTCTTCGCCCGACTGCGCGCGGGCGAGGACGCGAGCACGTCGCAACCGTCGCCACGCGCGTTCCAGGAAGGCTTCGCCGACGCCCTGCGCGGCGCCGACCAGGTGATCGCAGTGCTGCTGTCGAAGGCACTCTCGGGCACGTTCGGCAGCGCGGAACGCGCGGCCAGGGAAACGGGCGCCGGGGGCATCACGCTCGTGAACAGCCGCGGCGCCTCGCTCACCGAGGGGCTGCTCGTGGTGCGCGGTCTCGAGCTCGCGGCCGCCGGCTGGACCGCACCCGCCATCGCCCAGGAGCTGGACCGGGTGCGGGATCAATCGGGAGGATTCTTCACCGTGGACAATCTCGAGCGGCTCATCCGGTCCGGGCGAGTCGGGCGGTTGCGAGGCTGGCTCGGGACGAAGCTCAACGTCAAGCCGATTATGGCGCTGACGCGGGAGGGGCGGGCGGAGCCGGTGGATCGGGCACGCGGCCGCGTGGCCGCGCGGGCACGGATCCTCGCGCTGCTCGACGGGGTGCTCTCCCCCCGCCCCGCCGAGCTGCGTCTGGGCGTCGCCCACGGGGACATCCCCGAGTTCGCCGAGGCGCTGCGAGACGAGCTCGTCCAGCGGTATCGCCCGAAGCAGATCCTGTTGAGCCCGATCACCCCGGTGATCGCCGCGCACGCCGGCATCGGCGCCTGGGGTGTGTTTTACCAGATCGAGGACGGAACAAAGGCGTGAGGAGCGCGCTATGAATAGGGGCCGAGGGCGCTCTCCGCGCGGCGGCCCGCGCCGTCACCCCGACGGATTGCGACACATTGCCGCAGGACTGGTGGACCGAAAGGCCGTCGACCCGGTGGTGCTCGACCTGCACGGCCTGTCCGAGGCGACCGACTATTTCGTGATCGCCTCGGGGACTTCCGAGGCCCATGTGCGCGGGATGGCCGAGCACCTGATGGCCCATGTGGCCCCCCACCATGTGGAAGGTCTCACGCAGGGACGCTGGGTGCTGCTCGACTACGTCGACGTCGTGGTACACTTGTTTCACCCCGCGCTGAGGGAGTTCTATCAGCTCGAGCGGTTGTGGGCGGACGCCCCGCCGGTGGCGCTCGGCGAAGTCGGGATCGCCGGCTAGAGAAAGAATGGAGCGCGGTATGCAGCGGACCGGGAACGGACTCGGTGTGGTGGCGGTCCTTGTCGCGTCCTGCCTGGCGGGCGCGACGCCCGCGGCGGCGCAGTACTTCGGGCAGAACAAAGTGCAGTACCGCGCGTTCGACTTCAAGATCATCCGAACGGACCATTTCGAGGTCTACTACTACCTCGAAGAGCGGGCCGCGGCACTCGACGCCGCCCGCATGGCCGAGCGCGGCTACGCGCGGTTGTCCCGCGTGCTGCACCACCAGTTCCGCCAGCGCAAACCGATCATCCTGTACGCCTCGCACAGCGATTTCGAGCAGACGAACGCGATTCAGGGCGACCTCGGCGAAGGCACCGAGGGCGTCACCGAGTTCTTCAAGCACCGAATAGTCCTGCCGTTCCCCGGGTCCTACGGCGACTTAGAGCACGTGCTGCAGCACGAGCTGGTCCACCAATTCCAATACGACGTGTACTCGAGCGGCCGCCCCGGGGCCGGGGTGCAGACGCTGATCAATGTGAACCCGCCGGGCTGGTTCATTGAAGGAATGGCGGAGTACCTGTCCGTCGGACCCATCGACCCCCACACGGCGATGTGGCTGCGAGACGCGGCGCTCGAAGGGACCCTGCCCACCATCGAGCAGATGACGTACGACCCCCGGATTTTTCCCTACCGGTTCGGCCACGCCCTCTTCTCCTATATCGGTGAAAAGTGGGGCGACGAGGTCATCGGGGAGATCCTCCAGGGGTCGGCGACCTCAGGCATCGAGGGAACCTTCAAACGGGCGCTCGGCATGTCCCTGGAGGATCTCTCGAACGATTGGCGGGACGCCATTCAGACGACCCTCCTGCCCCAGCTCGGCGACCACTACCGGGCGCGCCGCATCGCGCAGCCGCTGCTCAACGAGCGGCGCACCGGTGGCGGCTACCACCTCGCCCCGGCGCTCTCGCCCGACGGACGGGAGGTTGCGTTCTTCGGCGAGCGGAATTCGTTCTTCATCGACCTGTACCTGGCCGACGCCGAAACCGGACGCCCCAAGCGGCGGCTGGTCAAGTCCACCATTAACTCGAACTACGAGAGCCTGCGCTTTATCTACTCGTCGGGCTCCTTTTCGCCGGACGGGCGTGCGTTCGCCATCGCCGCCAAGCGCAAACAGCGTGAGGACCTCGTCATCCTCGACGTCAAGCGCGGTCGGGAGGAACGGCGCATCCGGGTGCCGCTGAACGGGCTCGAAACGCCGGCCTGGTCCCCCGACGGCACCCAACTCGTCTTCACCGGATTCGACGGCGGGCTGTCGGACCTGTTCATCATCAACCGCGACGGCTCCGGCCTGCGCCGCCTGACGAACGACAAGTACGGCGAGCTGCAACCGACGTGGTCACCCGACGGCAAGACGATCGCCTTCTCCACGGACCGCGGCGGCCACACCGACTTCGACCGCCTCCGCTTCGGCAACCTGCGCCTGGCGCTGTACCATCTCGATTCGGGCGTCATCGAGTTGCTCGGACGCATGGAGCAGGGGAAGAACATCAACCCGGTCTGGTCGCCCGACGGTCGCTCGATCATCTTCGTTTCCGACCGCACCGGGATCAGCAATCTCTTCCTCTACGAGCTGCGTGACGGCACACTGTACCAGCTCACCGACCTCTTCACCGGCGTCTCGGGGATCGCGGCTCTCTCCCCCTCCCTCTCGTGGGCGCGGCAGGCCGACCGGCTGGCGTTCGCGTACTACGAGAAGGGGAAATACAACGTGTACGCGGTCGACAACCCTCGTTCACTGCGGCGGCAGCCGTATCAGGATCGGCCGGCGCCGGGTCCGGTGCTGCTCCTCGCCGGCTCGGCGCGGTACGACTCGACCCGCGCCCCGGCTCCCGCCCCACCGGACAGCACTGTGGCGGCGGGCCCGGCGGCCGGCGTGACGGAGGCGGTGTCGGTGTACCGCCCCGCCACCGGTGGCTTCCGGCCCTCGAGCGGCGCCCCGGAACAGGCGGAATCCACGGCCGCAGTCCCACCGGTGTCGGTCCGCACGCTGCTCGATTCGGCGTCGTTTTCCCTGCCCGACACGACGGAGTTCTCGGTCCGGCCCTACCGCATCCGCTTCACGCCCGACTATACCGCGCGCCCCACCATCGGCTATGCCCGGGACAATTTCGGGCGCGGCTTCTTCGGTGGTGCGGCGGTGTCGCTCTCCGACGTGTTGGGCGACCACACGCTCCAGTTCGCCGGCGCCGTCAACGGCCGGCTCACCGAGGCGCAGGTGTACGCCGCCTATATCAACCAGCGGCACCGGCTCAACTGGGGCGTCGGCGCCTCCCAGACCCCGTACTACTTCTACATCCCGAGCACCGTCGAGCTGGTGCCGAGCGGCCCGGCGGATACCGCGATCGTGTACAACCTGAACCTCCGCCGTTTCGTCCTGCGCGAAGTATTCCTCGAGTCGCTCTACCCGTTCAGCCGCTTCAGCCGGCTGGAGCTCGGGGTCCACGGCGTGAATCTGGACATCGCGACGCTGACGTTGTCGGACGCCTACGACCTGCGAACCGGCCAGTATCTGGGCTCCGGCGACAACACCACGGACGAGAGCTCCATCACCTACGTGCAGCCGAGCCTGGCACTCGTTCACGACAACACGCTGTTCAGTTACGTCGGCCCCTTCCTCGGCAGTCGCTGGCGCTTTGGCGTGTCGCCCGCCCTCGGCGGCCAGCGGTTCACGAACTTCGTCGCCGATTACCGCCGGTACCTGTTCGCGCGTCCGTTCACCCTCGCGTTCCGCGGCTTGTTGTTCGGCAACGTGGGTCGCGACGAGGATCTGTTCCCGATCTACCTCGGCAACACCGAGCTGATTCGCGGCTACACATCGGGCTCGTTCCGCAACCACGAATGCCTCTCGAGCCCCGCCACGACCGGCTACACTGGCTGCGAGGGCTTGGACGCGCTGATCGGCTCGAAGATCGCGGTCGCGAATGTGGAGTTACGCTTTCCGCTCACCCGCAGTCTGGTGCTCGGATTCCTCCCCGTCGGCCTCCCGCCGATCGAAGGCGCCCTGTTCTACGACGTCGGCGTCGCTTGGAACCACAATGTCGATTGGCGGCAGGACAACGTGCGCAGCTACGGCATGTCGATCCGAGCGAACGTGCTTGGGTTCGTGATCATGCGATTCGACTACAGCAAGCCGCTGGATCGGGGCTACAGAAAGGCGTACTGGACCGTGAGCCTCGGCCCGACCTTCTAACTCCGCGCCGCTTCGCCACTTGCATTGGCCTCGCCGCTTTTCTATCTTGCGTCGAGGCCTTTTGCTTTTTCTTCGGTCTGTCCCCCTCCTCATGGCTATGGCGCTGTGGGGCTGTCGACCCCAGACGCCGGCTGGTTCGACATCGCAAGTAATTGCGGCTTCTAGCCTTACGCATCAAACCGGGCCGCCGGGACGGCACGCCGGTTTCGC
Organism: Gemmatimonadales bacterium; assembly: GCA_050921685.1. Taxonomy (GTDB): domain Bacteria; phylum Gemmatimonadota; class Gemmatimonadetes; order Gemmatimonadales; family GWC2-71-9; genus DASTHG01. Next base: position 32 of record JBOHSO010000342.1, on the reverse strand, counting down.
CGTCCGGGTCCCCGCCAAAGGCGGAACCCCGG
>JBOHSO010000341.1:0-5429 GCA_050921685.1 Gemmatimonadales bacterium | reverse complement strand
CCGATCCCCTGGTCGACTTCGTCGAACACCAGGGTGGGCACCGCGTCGTGGCGCGCGAGGACGACCTTCAACGCCAGCATCACGCGTGAGAGCTCGCCGCCCGAGGCGACCCGCGCCAACGGGCGGGCATCCATTCCCTCGTTCAGGCGCACCAGGAACGACACCGCCTCGGCGCCGTCGGCCCGCGCTGCGGGGTAGGGCGGCAACGCCGCGCTGAATCGCCCCGCAGGCATCCCCAAGGCCGGGAGCCACTCGTCGGTCGCGCGAGCCAGGTGTGTGGCACCGGCCAGGCGCTTCGCCGATAGTGCCGCACACGCGCCTGCGAGCTCCCGCGCCGCGGCGCTCCGCTGCTCGGCGAGCTCCCGCAGATCGAACTCCGCGCTGTCCAGCAAGTCGAGCTCGCGGGCAGCGGCGTCCCGCGCGGCCAACACATCGGGCACGCCGGGGCCGTATTTCCCGAGCAGCGTGAACAGCGTGTCGCGCCGCCGCTCGAGCTCCTCCAGGCGTCCCGGATCGGCGTCGATGCCGGCCGCATAGTCCCGTGCCGCCCCCGCCAGCTCGTCCACATTGGCGAAGGCCGTGTCGAGCAATTCCTGCCAGCGGCCGGTGCTGGGGTCGAGCCGTTGCAGCGCGTTGAGCAGCTTCGCCGCGCGCGACATCCCGCTGGCGTCCACCGCCTGCTCGAGCTCCCCCGCCAGGCGGCGCAGCTCGTCCGCATGGGCGAGCCGGCGCGCCTCGATGTCGAGCGCCTCCTCCTCATTCGCTTTGGGCGCCGCGCGGGAGATCTCCTCTACGACGTGCCGCAGGTAGTCGGCCTTGCGACGGATCTCCTCCTGCCGGTCGCGCAGGTCGGCCTCGCGCTCCTCCAACGACTTGAGGCGCGCGAAGGCGTCGCGCACGGCCACCCGTTCGACCTCCGCCGCAGCGAACGCATCGAGCAGGTCGCGTTGCGTGTCCGGCCGGAGCAGCGATTGGGTCTCGTGCTGCCCGTGGAGGTCCACCAGCAGCCCGCCGACCTGCGCCAGCACGCCGATCGTCGTCGGACTGCCGTTCACCCACGCGCGCGATCGCCCCTCGGCGGTGATCTCGCGCTTGAGGATGATCCGGCCGTCCTCCGGGTCGACGCCCAACGCGGTCAAGGATCCCTGGAGACGGTCGAGGGTGGATAGGGTGACGTCGAAGGCGCCCTCGATGACGGTCTTGGTCGCTCCGGGACGGACCACGGTGGCCGAGGCACGCTCACCGAGCAGCAGCGCCAGCGCATCCACCAGCATGGACTTTCCCGCGCCGGTCTCGCCGGTGAGCACGTTCAAGCCCGGGCCCAGCGGGAGGCTGACGTCGGCGATGACGGCGAGATCGCGGACGCGCAGCTCGCTCAGCACCTACTTGCGCTCGCGGTCGGAGAGATCGCCCCAGTTCAGCTTGTGACGCATGCGCGCGAAAAACCCCTCCGGACCCAGTTGGCCGAGGAGCACGGGCCGATCGGCACGGCGAACCAGCAGCCGTTCGCCGGGCCGCAGGGGCTGGCTCACCTGGCCGTCGAGCGAGAACACGATCTCTTCGGAATCGGACCATGGCGGAATCGGCTCGATCATCACGGCCGCCTGTGACGGCAGGACCAGCGGGCGCACGGCGAGCGTGTGGGGGCAGATCGCCGTGAGCGCGATGGCATCCACGCCCGGGACGACGATCGGCCCGCCGGCCGACAGCGAGTAGGCCGTCGAGCCGGTGGGCGTGGCCACGATGATGCCGTCCGCGCTGTAGGCGCCGACCTCTTCGCCATCGACGGACACCCGGAAGCGGAGCACGCGCGCCACGCCGCCTTTGTGCACCACGACGTCGTTCAGGGCGATCGGTTGGGGGCGCTTGGCTCCGTGGCGGTCCTCGACCGTCGCGACCAGCGCGAGCCGCGGCTCGATGGTGTACGCCCGGCGCGCCGTCGCGTCGAGCACCCAGTCGAGGTTGTGCGACGGCGCGGTGGCGAGGAAGCCGACCCGGCCCAGATTGACGCCGAGAATCGGGGTCCCGGCCCCATCGAGCAGGCGGGCGCCGCGCAGCAACGTGCCGTCGCCCCCGAAGGTCAACAGGCAGTCGAGCGCGGTGGCCGACTCGATCACCGCCGGTCGAGGGTCAGGCCAATAGTCGAGCAACCGCGCTTCGGTGAACAGCGAGAAGCCCAGGCGGGGGGCCTCGGCGGCGAGCCGGGCGAGGAGGCTCCGAAGATCGTGGTAACTGGGGTTGCCGACGACCCCGACGTTCATCGCGGCGCGAGGCTCTCTTCGGCTGCGAGGGCACGGATGCGGGCGGCGAGCCCCGCGCCGGTCAGGCCGACCGCTTCGAGCTGCCGCGCGCGGGGGGCATGCTCGTAGGTGCGGTCAGGCACGCCGAGCGCCACGACGCGGACTTCGGGGGCGGTCGTCTGCATTACCCCAGCCAGCGTCGCCCCGAATCCGTTGACCACGGTGCCGTCTTCGACGGTCACGAGCAACCTGTGGTCGCGGGACAGTGCCTCGAGCATGGCCCGGTCCATCGGCTTGAGAAACCGGCAGTTCACCACCGTGACGTCGAAGCCGTCGGCGGCCAGCGCCTCGGCAGCATCGAGGGCGGGGCGGCACATCACGCCCACGGCCAGCAGCGCACACTCACGGCCACGCCGCAAGATCTCCCACGTCCCGTAGGGCACCGGCGCCACCTCTGCGGCGGGCGGCGCTTCGCCCGGAGCCTTGTCGCGCGGATAGCGCAGCGAGAACGGACCCTCTCCATGCGCCAGAGCGCAGCGTAGGAGCCCGATCAGCTCGGCCCCGTCCCGGGGCGCCGTCACGGTCATGTGAGGAACGGCGAGCAGGTACGGGATGTCGTACAGCCCCATGTGCGTCTGACCGTCCTCGCCCACCATCCCCGCGCGGTCCAGGCAGAAAATGACCGGCAACCTCTGAATCGCCACGTCGTGGATGATGCTGTCGTAGGCACGCTGCAGAAAAGTGGAGTAGATCGCCACGATCGGCCGCACACCCTGGGTGGCGAGGCCTGCCGCAAAGGTGACGCCGTGTCCCTCGGCGATGCCGACGTCGAAGAACCGGCCCGGCCATTTCTTCTGGAAGATGTTCGTTCCCGTACCGGAGGGCATCGCGGCGGTGATCGCCACTACCTTGGGGTATTCCCCCGCGAGTTGCGTGATGGCCTCGCCGAACACCTTGGTCCAGGGCGGCGCGCCCCCTACCGTCGGCTTGAGCACACCCGTCACGGGGTCGTACGGCGCCCGGGCGTGGTACTTCTCCAAATCGGGCTCCGGGAGCGGGAACCCTTTTCCCTTCTCGGTCAGCACGTGCACCAGGCGGGGGCCCGTCAATCCCCGCACGATCTCGAGCGTGGCCACTAGCTGGGGAAGGTTGTGGCCGTCGATCGGGCCGAAGTAACGGAACCCCAGCTCCTCGAACAGCATCCCGGGCGACCAGAGATTCTTGACGCTCTCTTCGACCGTCTTGGCGAATTCCACGAGCCGCGGCCCCCCGACGACGTGCGAGGCCTTCTCGATGACGTGCTTGACCCGCTCACGCCACCTGACCGTGACCGGGCTCGCGATGATCGACCCGAGGTACTTGCTGATGGCTCCGACGTTCGGCGCGATCGACATCCCGTTGTCGTTGAGCACGACGATGAGGTCGCGGTCCGAATGCCCGGCGTTGTTCATCGCTTCGTAGGAGAGACCGCAGGTCATCGCCCCGTCGCCGACCACGGCGACCACCTGGTGGTGCGCTCCCGCGAGGTCGCGGGCGGTGGCCATCCCCAGCGCGGCTGCCAACGCCGTGCCGGCGTGCCCTGCCCCGAACTGATCGTGCTCGCTCTCGCTGCGGCGCAGGAAGCCCGACAGGCCCTCCGCTTGGCGGAGCGTGGGGAGGCGTGCATTGCGACCGGTGAGGATTTTCCAGGGGTAGCCCTGGTGCCCCACGTCCCAGACGATCTTGTCGCGCGGCGAATCGAACACGTGGCACAAGGCGACGGTGAGCTCGACCACGCCGAGACCGGCACCGATGTGGCCACCCGTCTGCGACACCACGTCGATGAGTCGCTGGCGCACTTCGTCCGCGAGCGGTTGGAGCCGCTCGCGCGACAGCCGTTTGACGTCGGCCGGGCCGTGAATCGTCTCGAGCAGAGGCACGGTTCCCATTCAATTCGTCCGCGTGACGATGTAGTGCGCCAGGGCGATGAGCGTAGGGGAAACTAATGCCGCCTGGCGTAGCCGGTCTACCGCCTGCGCCGCCAGCCGCTCCGCCTCGGCGCGGGCCGCGCCCACGCCCAGCACCGACACAAACGTGGACTTCGCGAGCGCCGCGTCCCGGCCGGCGGTCTTCCCCAATTGTGCGGAGGTAGCCGTGGCATCCAGCACGTCATCGGCGATCTGGAACGCCAGACCGATGGCCTCGCCGTAGGCGCGCAGCGCCGCCAGATGCTCGGCCGGGCCCTCGTCCCCCGCGGCGAGGGCCCCGATGACGCACGCCGCGGCGATCAAGGCGCCCGTCTTGCGCTGATGCACCTCCCGCAGAGCGTCGATCGAGATGGCCCGCCCCTCCGCCTCGAGATCGAGCACCTGTCCGCCGATCATCCCGCCCGCCCCGGCGGCCCGAAACAACTCGAGAGCGATCGCACGCCGTCGCGCCGGCCCCGTGCGCAGCGACTCGAGTCCGGAGTCGAGCACGCGCGCGGCGAGCCCCACCATGTGGAATCCCGCGCTCGTGGCGGCACGCACGTCGAACGCCCGGTGCACCGTCGGTCGCCCACGACGCAGATCGTCGTTGTCCATGCAGGGGAGATCGTCGTGCACCAGCGAGTAGGCGTGCACCACTTCGACCGCCGCGGCCAGCTCCGCGATCCCGGGAGCGGCGCCGTCGCCGCCCAGCGCATCGCACGCGGCGAACACGAGGGTGGGCCGCAGCCGCTTGCCCGCGCTCAGCACGCTGTAACGCACCGCCTCGGGCACCGGGGCAGGCCAATACCTCGTCGCCCGCTCGCTCCACCGCTCCAACACCGCGTCCACCCGCGCCCGCGTCTCGGCGAAGTACGCCTCCAGCGCCCGATCAGCGGTCGACGTCTTCCACCCGCAGTTTCCCGCCCTGGTCCGCGACGACCTGGCGCACGCGCAACTCGGCGGCGCTCAGTCGCTCGCGCGCCGCCCGCAGTCGCTCGACCCCCTCTTCGAACAGCCGCAGCGCCTCGTCGAGATCCAGCTCCTCGGCCTCGAGCCGGCGCACGATCTGCTCCAGCCGCTCGAGATCCTGCGCGAACCCCGCGGTCTCCGGCGGCACTACCCGTCCCCCACCCGCGCCGCGATCTCGCCGTCGCGCAGCCGGAGCCGAAACGCGAGCCCGGGCGTGAACTGCGCGATCCGACGCAGCACCCGTCCGCTCGCGTCGCGCGCCACCGCGTAGCCA
>JBOHSO010000340.1:0-3556 GCA_050921685.1 Gemmatimonadales bacterium | reverse complement strand
CCTGACGCGCTGGCCCTCGCCACGCCGACCGCGATCACCGTCGGCGTGGGGCGCGCGGCGCGTGGCGGCGTGCTGTTCCGCAACGCCACCGTCCTCGAAGCCGCCGCGCGGGTCGACCTGGTCATGTTCGACAAGACGGGAACGCTCACCGAAGGCCGTCCGTCGGTAACGGACATCATTCCTGCGGCGGGAGTGACGGAGGCGGAGATGCTCCGGTTGGCTGCGGCGGCGGACGCACAGTCGGAGCATCCCCTCGCCGTGGCCGTGGTGGGAGCGGCGAAGCAGCGCGCGCTCGCGATCGATCCCGCCGCGGACTTCGAAGCGACTCCCGGTCACGGCGTGCGGGCGTCGGTCAGCGGCCGCGCCGTGCTCGTTGGCAACCGCAAGCTGCTCGAGCGCTACGGCGTCCCGGCGGGATCGGATGGCGACGCCGAGCGGCTGCGCGCCGAGGCGAAAACTGCGCTCTTCGTGGCGGCGGACGGCCGCATGTTGGGTCTCATCGCGGTCGCCGATCGAATCCGTCCCACGGCGCGCGAGGCGGTGGGCGCCTTGCACCGTCTGGGTGTCCGGGTGCTCCTCCTCACCGGCGATAGCCGGGCGACGGCGGAGGCGGTGGCCCGGACCGTCGGCATCGACGAGGTACGCGCTGAAGTCTTGCCGCGGGACAAGGCGGCAGAAGTGCAGCGCCTGGAGCAAGCGGGCCGGCGGGTGGCCATGGTGGGGGATGGCGTGAACGACGCACCCGCGCTCGCGGCCGCGTCGGTCGGGATCGCCATTGGCGCGGGGACGGATGTCGCGATCGAGGCCGCGGGGGTGATCTTAATGAAAGACAATCCAGCGGACGTGGCCGCCGCTCTTACGCTCGCACGCCGCGTGCGCCGCAAGATCAAGCAGAATCTCTTCTGGGCCGCGATCTATAACGTGGTCGCGATCCCGCTCGCCGCCGGCGTGCTGTACCCGTCCCTCGGAATCCTGCTCAAGCCGGCATGGGCGGCCATCGCGATGAGTGCGAGTACGGTGACAGTGACGATCAATGCGCTGCTCTTGCCCTCTCTCAAACCCCATTCCCCGGACCGGCATTCCGCTTCGTCACGATCGCCTCGATCGGGCACTGGCACAATCCGAAGTGCGTGAGCGGCGTGATCTTCAACACGTCGCGCGCCCTCGGCACATCGACTACCGTCTGGAAGTAGTCCCGCTCCTCCGGAGCGAGCCCGTCGTTTTGCGTCACGCTTGCCGAACCGCCGGAACGAGTGGATATCTACCCAGCCGCAACCAGGTCACTGCAGCAGCCGATGCCCCTAACACGCGTTAGGAGGTCCTGCCATGGCTGAGCCTGTGAAGGCTGTCGGAGGCGTCACATACGAGAACGTCGACAAGCAAGCCTATCTCCAGAAGCGCGGGCTCAAGCGCCACGCCCGGGTGCTGCACCTGTGGGCGCTCGGGGTCGGCGCGGTCATCTCGGGCGAGTTCTCGGGCTGGAACTTCGGGCTCGAGAACGGCTTCTGGGGCCTCCTCATCGCCAACCTGTTCATCACCGTCATGTACTTCGGCCTCATCTACTGCATCGCCGAGATGTCGCCGGCGCTGCCGCACACCGGCGCCGCCTACTCCTTCGCGCGCTCCTCGATGGGACCGTGGGGCGGCTACATCACCGGGCTGGCGGAGAACATGGAGTACATCCTCACGCCGGCCGTGATCGTGGTGTTCTGCGGTGACTACCTCGAGGCCGTCTTCCCGGGACTGTTGCCGCGCCCGGCGTGGTGGCTCATCCTGTACGCGATTTTCACCGGGCTGACCGTGTGGGGTGTCGAGATCTCATTCCGGTTCGCGGTATTCATCACGATCCTGGCCATGGCGATTCTGGTGCTGTTTTACGTGGCCGCGATCCCGCACGTGGATTTCAATCAGTGGGCGCTGTCGGTGCCGGCCGCCGAGGGGGGGACACGGGTTCTCCCCAAGGGCATCCCGGGCATCTTCTACGCGCTGCCGTTCGCCATCTGGTTCTACCTCGCAATCGAGGAGGTGCCGCTCGCGGCGGAGGAGACCATGGATCCGGCCCGCGACGTGCCCAAGGGGATCATCGCGGGGATGATCACCCTGACCATCCTCGCCTTCCTGGTGCTGTTCTTCAATTCGAGCATCGCCCCGGGCGCCGAGGGGATCAAGGCATCGGGGGCGCCGCTCAACGAGGGCTTGAAGACCATCTTCGGCGCCGGGCTCTCCACCAAGCTGCTCTCCCTGGTCGCGCTCGCCGGCCTGATCGCGAGCTTTCATACGATCATCTTCGCCTTCGGGCGGCAGATCTACTCGTTGTCGCGTGCCGGGTATTTCCCGCGCTTCTTCTCGCTCACGCACCACACACGGAAGACGCCGTGGGTGGCGCTCGTCAGCGGCTCGGTCATGGGCTACGTGGTCGCCCTGGTCATTCTGCAGGCCGGGATGTCCACGGCCGTCGGCGCGACGCTGCTCAACATGGCCGTCTTCGGGGCGGTGATCTCCTACGGACTCCAGACGCTCTCGTTCATCCTGCTCCGCATCCGTCGGCCGAGCATCAACAGACCATATCGGAGCCCCTGGGGGATACCCGGCGCGGTGATCGCCGGGGTGATCGCCCTCGTCACCCTGATCGCCCTGTTCCTGAACCCGGCCTACAAGACGGTGATCTACGGGGTGGCGGTCTGGTACCTGCTGGGGCTCGTCTACTTCGTGTTCGTCGGCCGGCACAAACTGGTCGCGCAGGCGCCGGAGGAGGAATTCGCCCTGCTGGCCGAGGTCGGCAAGGAGTTGAAGCGCTGATTGGCCCGTCATGCAGAACCTGCTGATCGCGGATCGACGCCCGAGCGGATCGGGCGTCATGCGCGTCGTCGAGCCGGCGCGCGGCGAGCCGTTTGCGGAGGTCGCCGCGGCCGGCCCGACGGATCTGGAAGCCGCGATCGCCGCCGCCAAGGCGGCCTTCCCCGCTTGGTCCGCCCGCACGGCGACGGCGCGGGCCGAGATCCTCTTCGCGTTCGCGGACCGGGTGCGCGCGCACACCGAGGAGCTGGCGGTGCTCGAAGCCCGCAACGTCGGCAAGCCGATCGGCGACGCCCGCTGGGAAGCGAACCACGTCGCCGATACGTTGCGCTACTACGCCGGCGCCGCCGACAAGCATTTCGGCGAAACGATTCCAGTCAAGAAGGGCGGGCTCGACCTGACGCTGCGTGTACCGCTCGGCGTCGTGGGGCTGATCGTCCCGTGGAATTTCCCGATGGTGATCGCGACCTGGAAAGTGGCCCCGGCGCTGGCCTGCGGGAATACCATCGTCCTCAAGCCGGCGAGTCTTACCCCGCTCACGGCGCTGCGATTGGGCGAGATCGCGCTCGAGGCGGGCGTGCCACCCGGCGTGTTCAACGTGCTCCCCGGCCCGGGGGCGGCGATCGGCGCCGCGCTGGCGGCGCACCCCGCCGTCGCCAAGATCGGGTTCACCGGCGAGACCGCCACCGGGCGCGCGATCATGACGGCTGCGGCGCAGACCATCAAGCGCGTCTCGTTGGAGCTCGGCGGCAAATCGCCC
>JBOHSO010000339.1:0-1599 GCA_050921685.1 Gemmatimonadales bacterium | reverse complement strand
GTCGCGATGCGGCCGCGCCGGCGTCCCCCACACCGTGGCGCCCGGAGCGATGTCGCCGATCACGCCGGCCTGCACCAGCACCCGCGCCCCGCGCCCAATGGTGCAGTGATCGGACACGCCCACCTCGCCGGCAATGATGACGTCGTCCTCGACGTGGCTCGACCCGGCGATGCCGGCCAGCGCCAGGATGAGGCAGCGCTGGCCCACTCGCACGTTATGGGCGATGTGCACCAGATTGTCGATCTTCGTCCCATCGCCGATCACCGTGTCGTCCACGCTGCCCCGGTCCACGCAGCAGTTGGCGCCGATCTCCACGTCATCTCCGATCACGCACCGCCCCACGTGAGGGATCTTGCGGTGCGGCGTCCCGTCGCTTCCGGGTACGTAGCCGAAGCCGTCGCTCCCCAGGCGGACGCCGCTGTGCAGGACCACCCGCCGCCCGACCGTCGTCCCGGCGTAGCAGGTCACCTGCGGGTGCAGGTCGCTCTCATCGCCGATCGTGACGCCGTCCCCGATGACGCAGTGCGCTCCGATGCGGACGCTCCGCCCCAGCCGCACATCGCGTCCCAGAACGACATGCGGGCCGATCGCCACCGGATCGGTCCAGGTGGCGTTCGGCCCGATGACCGCCGTGGGATGGATCCCGGGGGTCCACGCCGGGGGCGGGTACAACACCGCGAGCACCGCCAGCAGCGCGACGTGCGGATCGGGAACGATGATCCGCGTGGCGGGTCCGCCCGGCGTTTCGGCGAATGCCTCCGCGCACAACACGATCGAGGCGCGCGACGGCACAAAGTACGGGAGGTAGCGGGCACTGGCAAGAAACGAGAGGTCGCCAGGACCGGCCCGTTCCAAGGGCGCGATCGCGGCGACCGAGACGTCAGCGCGGCCGACGAGCCGTCCGCGCGTGAGCGCGGCCACCTCCGTAGCGGACAGCGCGCGCCGTTGAGCGCTCACCGCCGGCCGGCGCTCAGGGATTGGACTGCCGCACCCGCTCGATGACCTTCGACGTGAGGTTCAGCAACGGATCGGCCGACACGATGCCGTTGCCCTGCGCGTCGGCGTCGAAGATCATGGCGTAGTTCCCCTCCGCCCGGATGCCTTGAATGATCGTGTTGATCCGCGCCTGGAACGGCCCCAGCAGCTCCTGGTTGCGCGCGCGGGCGCGCGAATCGAGCTCGCTGGAGCGTTGTCCCATCCGCTCCTGCAGCGCCTGCAGCTCCCGCCGTTTGGCGTCCTTGGCGGCGGGCGAGAGGGCGATTGACGCCTGGTCGTACGCCTGAACCGCCGAGTCGAGTTGTTGCTGCAGCTTCTGCACCTCGTCGCGCATCCCCTGAAACTCGCGGAAGAACGTCGATTCCGCGGCGGCGTAGCCGGGGGTGCTGTCGAGGATGGTGCGCGAGGCGATGAACGCAATGCGCTGCGTCTGCTGAGTCGTCGCCACCGGCCGCGCGGGCGTCGTCGGCCTGGAGGGAGTCTGGGCCGCTGCGGGAGACGCGAACGCCGCTGCAAGACACACGAAGACTACCCGCCGCATAACCACTCCGTCGAGGAAGGGCATCAGAAGAAGTTGCCGAGTTTGAAGTGCAGTTTCCAGCC
>JBOHSO010000338.1:0-7914 GCA_050921685.1 Gemmatimonadales bacterium | reverse complement strand
TGCGATCGGCACGCTCGCCTCCGCCGTGGGGCTGGCGCGCCTGGACACCTTGCTGCTCGCCGGGATGGACAGCGAGGCCGAGCTCGAGGTGCGAGCCCTGCTCGCACGCCCGCCGCAGTCGCTCGAGGATCTGCTCGGCTGGAGCGTGGGCCTGTCGACGCGCGGTTGGGGCTCGGCGGCCGTGCGGCTGGCGTGGCTCGCCGCGCTGCGCGCACCGAACGACGCTCGCGTGGTGCGCGCCATCTACCCCTGGCCGCGTCGCGCTGCGCTGGAAGCCGAGGCGCGGGAGTTCGGCGTGGACCCGCTGTTGTTTGCCGGAATCGTGCGGCAGGAGAGCACCTTCGAACCCGAGGCCCTGTCGCGCGCCGGCGCCCGCGGCCTGACACAGCTGATGCCCGGTACCGCCGCCCAGGCAGCCCGCGGGCTGGACGTTACCCTCTACCCGGATTGGCTCACGCTCCCCGATTTGAATCTCCACCTCGGCGCCTCCCACCTCGCGGCGCTCCTGCACCGCTACCGCGGTCGAGTGGAAGTCGCCGTCGCCGCCTACAACGCAGGGGCCGCGCCCGTATCGCGGTGGCTGGCGCGGCCGGGGGCCGACGATCCCGACCAGTTCGTCGAGCAGATCCCCTACCAGGAAACCCGTCTGTACGTGCGAGCCGTGTTGCGCAATCGCGAGCTGTACCGGGCGTTGTACGCGCAGGCGCGCGATTGACCCTGCGGTCCACACCGGGAGCCCACCGGTTGCTTGACAACGTTCTGGACACGGTGCCTCTTGTATCGCGCGCCGGTGCTCGAGGGGTTCGGGCAGGTGGGACTGACTGTTTTCCATGTGACTCTGCAGGAGGGAATCGATGGCACGGGGAAAGGTGAAGTGGTTCAACGACGCGAAGGGGTACGGGTTCATCGAGCAGGAGGGTGGTGAGGACGTGTTCGTCCACTTTTCGGCGATCCAGATGGACGGGTTCAAGACGCTCGCCGAGGGGCAAGCCGTGGAGTTCGAAGTCAAAAACGGCGACAAGGGTCTCCACGCGACGAACGTAATGCGCGTCTAGCGCGGTTCCCCAGTTTTGTCGTTCGCTCCGCCCCGCCACTGTTCCGGCGGGGCGGTCGTGTCAGAGCGTTATCTTCTCCCCCCATGCCGGCTGGCTCGCCGCACCGTCTGTTCCTCGTAGACGGGTACGCGCTGATCTACCGCGCTTTTTTCGCCATGATCGCGCGACCGCTCACCACCCAACGGGGGGAGAACACCTCCGCCGCCTGGGGCGTGACCAATTTCCTGCTCCGTCTGAGACAGCGGCACCGGCCCGAGTACCTCGGGTGGGTGCATGACATCGGCGAGTCGTTCCGGCACCGCGAGTATCCCGCGTACAAGGCCACCCGAGAGAAGCTCGGCGAGGAGCTGCAGCAGGAATTCGATCAGTCGGTCAAGCGCATCGAGGAGCTGCTGGCGGGGTTCCGCGTGCCCGTCCTGGGCGTGGAGGGATTCGAGGCGGACGACGTCATCGGCACCCTGGCCACCGCCGCCGCGCAGCAGGGGCTCCAGGCCGTCATCGTCTCGGGCGACAAGGACTTCTATCAGCTGCTAGCGCCGGGTATCGCCCTCTTGAACCCCGGTCGTGGCGGCCCCGCCGCGGTGGAGGAGCAGTGGGTGGACGAGACGAACGCCAGCGAGCGGTTCGGGATCGCACCCGCGCAGGTGGTGGACTACCTCGCGCTGGTGGGCGACAGCTCCGACAACGTTCCCGGTGTGCCGGGGATCGGCGAAAAGACGGCGGTCGAGCTACTGCGGGGCTACGGCGGGCTGGATGAGATTCTCGCTCGCGCCGCCCAGATCCCCGGCAAGCGGGCCCGCGAGGCATTGCTCCAGCACGCCGCCGACGCGTTGCTTTCGCGCCAGCTCGTCACCATCCGACGAGACGCGCCGATCACCCTCGACCTCGACGCGTTGCGAGTAGCGCCGGCGGACGCAGCGGCCCTCGAGCGCCTGTTCATCGAGCTCGAGTTTCGCTCGCTCATCCCGAAGCTCGGGGAGTTGGGGGAAGTGCCGCCGGGACCCGCCGCGCCGACGCTCGCGCCGGCCGCAACACGGCCGGTGGCGGTCGTCGACGACCCGGCCGGACTCGCCGAGGTGATTGCGGCCTGCCGTCGCGCTTCGCTGGTGGCCGTGGACGCCGAAACGTCGTCGCTCGACCCGCTCCGGGCCGAGCTCGTCGGGCTATCGCTCGCGACGGACTTGGACCACTCGTGGTATTTCCCGTTGGCCCACGTCGCCTCGGAGGGGCCGTTGGCGGGGGGGACGACGCCGCGGAACCTGCCGCCGCTCGCGAGCGAGCCCATGCGCACGCTGCGTGAGCTGCTCGCCGATGCCACGGTGCCCAAGGCCGGACATCACCTCAAGTACGACTGGCTCGTGCTGCGTCGCGCCGGAGTAGAGCTGGCCGGGGTCATCTACGATTCCATGCTCGCCGCGTTCGTGCTCGATCCCGGTCGCCGCGCGTTCGCTCTGGACGAGCTCGCGCGCGAGCGGCTGGGGATGCGGATCCGGACGTACGGTGAGCTGGTAGGGCGCGGTCGGGCGGAGCGCTCGTTCGCGGCGGTGCCGATCGCGGAAGCGGCGCGGTACTGCTGCGACGACAGCGAGACGGTGCTGCGGCTGCACGGCGCGCTGGCGCCCGAGCTCGAAGACCACCGGCTGCAGCCGCTGCTCGATACGGTCGACATCCCGTTGGTCCCGGTGCTGGTCGATATGGAGTGGGCCGGTATCCTCATGGACCGCGCACCGCTCGCACAGCTGTCGCGCGACTTCGCGGTCGAGCTGGCCGAGATCGAGCGTCGGCTCTATGCGGCCGCGGGCACCGAGTTCAACCTCAACTCCACGCCGCAGCTGCGCACCGTGCTGTTCAGCAAGCTGCAGCTCCCAATTCTCAAGAAGACGAAGACCGGCGCCTCGACCGACGTGGACGTCTTGGAACAGCTCGCGGCGATGGGACACGAAGTGCCGAAGTTGCTGATCGAGTATCGCGAGCTGTCCAAGCTCAAGTCCACGTACGTGGACGCCCTCCCGAGCTTCATCCATCCCGAGACCGGCCGGATTCACACGAGCTTCAACCAGGTCGGCGCGACCACCGGCCGGCTGTCGTCCGCCGACCCAAACCTGCAGAACATTCCAGTGCGGACCGAGCGCGGCGAGTCTATCCGGCGCGCGTTCGTGGCGCCGACCGGCAGTCGGCTCCTCGTGGCCGACTACTCGCAGATCGAGCTGCGGCTCCTGGCACACCTCTCGGGCGACCCGGCATTCGTCGAGGCGTTCGAGCGAGGGGGCGACATCCACCGGCAGACGGCGGCGGCGATCTTCGGCGTCGCACAGGACCAGGTGACCGGTGAGATGCGGGCCCGCGCCAAGACGATCAATTTCGCTACGATTTATGGCCAGGGGCCGTTCGCCCTCGCCCACCAGCTGGGCATCACGCAAGAGGAAGCCAAAGCGTTCATTCGCCAGTATTTCGAGCGCTTTGCCGGTGTGCGGGCGTGGCTCGACCGCACCATTGCCGAGGCGCGGCACAAGGGGTATGTGGAAACGTTGCTCGGCCGGCGGCGCTACATCCCAGAGCTGCAGGATCGGAGCTTCAACATCCGTGCGTTTGGCGAGCGCACGGCGACCAACTCGCCGTTGCAAGGGTCCGCGGCCGATCTCATCAAGGTCGCGATGATCCGGATCCACGCCGCGTTGCGCGCCGACGGTCTCGGCACACGGCTTCTCCTGCAGGTGCATGACGAGTTGGTGCTCGAAGTCCCGGAAGGTGAAGCAGCACGCGCGACGGAAATTGTAAAACGCCACATGGAGCGTGCGGCCAGTCTGCGCGTGCCGCTCGTCGTAAGTGTAGGTATGGGAAGGAATTGGGTGGATGCCAAGGGTTGAGCATAGGTCTTGCACTTGGCGGGGTGGGGAATCACTATTGGCAGCGCCGGTGTGGCAGCCCGGCGTCCTATTGGTGCCTGGAGGGTTCTGACGTGAAGTCGGCCCGCGGTTTTACGCTGATCGAGCTGTTGATCGTGGTGGTGATCATCGGGATTCTCGCGTCGATCGCGATCCCGAAGTTCGTCAACACAAAGGAGAAGACCTACATTGCGTCGATGAAGTCCGATCTGCGCAATCTCGCGACGGCCGAGGAGGCTTTCCTGTTCGACAGCCTGTACTATACGACCAACCAGGCGGCGCTCAACAACTACCAGGCCTCGGCCGGCGTCACGATCACGATCAATGAGGGGACGGGGGGCGGCTGGTCGGCGACGGCTACCCACATCGTCACGACGAAGCGGTGCTACCTGTACTACGGAAACGCCACACCGATCGGCACTGCCACCGGGGAGGGGAAGATCAGCTGCGGCTGACCGGCGCCTGGCGGGAGTTTGCGCGCCGCCGCGAGGGCATGTGCTTCGCCCTCGACGGCGGCGTTTGGCTACATCGCTGGCGGTGGCGCGGTGACGCGATGGCTCACGTCGTGAGTGCGGACCAGGAGAAGCTGCTGGCGTTGGGACGGGCCCTGGGGTTTCACCCGTCGTGGTTGCAGTACAAGCCGCTGAAGGATCCTCGCAGCGGCGAGCGCATGCCGGCGTGGCATTGGGACGTCTGGGGCAGTCGCCTCCACGCCTTCGACCCCAGTCCGACCGAATAGACCTTCACCACCTTCTACGCGTCGGCTTTCGGCGCCCGCACACCCGGCCACCAGTTCCACCTCCCGGCGATGTGCATGATCGCCGGCACCAGGATCATCCGAATCAGCGTCGCGTCGAGCAGCACCGCCATCGCGAGCCCGAACCCCATGAACTGCACCGCGAGCACGCGGGCGAACGCAAACGCGCCGAACACGAGGATCATGATGGCGGCGGCGAACGAAATCGTGGACGCCGTCATCGAGAGCCCCTCCATCGTCGCGTGGTCGTTGCGGCCGGTCTTGTCGAACACCTCTTTGACGCGCGTGAGGAGGAACACCTCGTAATCCATGGAGAGGCCGAACACCGTCGCGAACACCAACACGGGAACCACCACGAAGATCGCTTCGGTGGCCCCTTCGAGCCCGAACAGGCTGCCGCCGTAGCCGTGCTGGAAGACGAGAACCGTGACCCCGAACGCTGCGCCCACCGACAGGCAATTGAGCAGGACGGCCTTGAGCGGCACGAGGACGGACCGGAATGCGATGAACAACATCAGCGCCGTGACGCCGAGCACGAGGAACACCACGCCGGGGAAACGGTCCAGCAAGGCCTCCTGCAGATCCACGCTGGCGGCGGCGAAGCCGCCCACCAGGATCTCAGCACCGGCGAGACCGCGGATCTCCTGGGCCGCTAGGGCGCGGGCGTGCCGCACCAGCATCATCATGCCGGTGAGCGACACCGAGTCGGCGGCCACGACGTCGATCAGCGTCGTGCGGGTATCGGCGCTCAGGTAGGCGTCGAAGAATTTGGGGTACCGAGCCCGCACACTCGCCGGGTCGCTGTACAACACGGCGAGCTGGAACGACGACATTCCCGGCCGGAGCGAGGCCACGCCGCGCACTTCCTTCACCCGCGCGTCGCGACGCAGCGAATCGCTGAGTGCCTTGAGCCCGAACAGGCGCGGCCCGCGGAGCGCCGACTCGCCCGGTGGCAGCCGAACCACGAGGCGGGTCGGAAGCATGAGGCCGTTGGCGCCCATCCCGCGCAGTACCGCGAGGCCCTGCCCGGATTCCGAGCGCGGTGGAAACCAGTTTTGGACCGGGAGCCCGATGCGGATCTGGGTGAGCGGCAGCATTAGGAGGCCGACGACGACGCCCCCGATCGCAATCGCTCGCCAGGGGCGGTGGCCCAGCCAGCGCGCCCAGCGCTCCCAGCCGCTCGGGGCATGGATCCGGGCCAGCGGCCGGGCGAGCCACCGCGGGCGGTCGATGTCGCGCCCCAGCAGCGTCAGGATCGCGGGGAGAAAAGTCGTGGAGAGCAGCACCGCCGTCGCCACCACGAGCAACCCGCCGATCCCGACCGAGCGCGTCTCGATGAGCGGCGTCGTGATCAGGGCTGCAAACCCGACGACCACGATGAGCCCCGAGGTCATCACCGCGGTACCGGCCGTGCGGATCGTTCGGATCGCTGCGTCGACGGGGGAGAGGCCGCGGTTCATCTCTTCGCGGAATCGCGTCACCACGAGCAGCGAGTAATCGATCCCCACGCCCAAGCCGACCATGGTGGTGATGTTGAGCACGAACACCGACATCGTCCAATAGTGGGCCAGCACCGTCACCAGGCCGAGCGCGATCGTGATGGCGAGCAGCCCCACCATGATCGGCAGTGTGGCGGCGACGAGCGCTCCGAAGGCCAGCACCAGCACGAGCAGGGTGAGCGGCAGGATCCGGCGTTCGCCCGCCGCCGTGTCCTCGGCGCTGATGGCACGAACGTCGTGGTCCAGCGCGGCGCTGCCCGTGATCTTCACGTCGAATCCCGTGCTGCCCGGCACCCGGGCCAGCGCGGCCCGGATGCTGTCGCGCAGCTCGGGAACGAAGTCCTTGGTGATGTCGCCGGTCTGCTTGCGGGCCAGGGCCGCGAGCAGGAACGTGGTGCGGCGGTCCGCGCTGACGAACGTCGATTCGGCCACGGTGCGCGTGGAAATCACTTGCCGCACATAGGGCTCACGCGCGGCGGCCGCAGCGATGGTGTCGAGCACGGCGATGAATCGTCTGTTGTTCACCCGGACGGGCCCGTGTACCACGATGGCGAGGTACTCGGCGAACGGGCTCGGAAATGCCGCATCGATCAGGTCGGACGCACGCGCCGATTCGGTCACGCGCTCTGGCCCACCGCGCACCACGAGGACCCGCTGGACATGCGCCGCCCGCGGCACGAGGAGCGCTGCGAGCGCGACCCAGGCCACGATCACCGCCCAGCGGTAGCGGATCAACAAGCGGGCGGGGAGCGCGATCATTCAGCGTCCAAACACAAGCGGGCCACAATCATAGACCCCATGGGAGGCCAAAGCTAGCGCCGCGTCGCCACGCGTCGTCATATTCCCAACCATGGACGAGCGGCAGCGCACGCGCTTGGTCGGTTTCCTCATCGCGCTGATGGTGCTGGCCGTCGGCTGGAACCTCCTCGGCAAGATGCGGTCGGAGCCGGTCGCCGCGACGGTATCGGTGGCCACCGCCCCGACCCCTGCGCCGCCTCCGCCGCCACCCAGGCAAAGCCAGGCCGGGACCCGGATCGCGGCCCCGCCGGTCGACCCGAGCTACCTCGAGCAGGTGGCGCGTGCCGACATCCGACGCCGCATTCGCGCCAGCAGCTCCCTCACCTACTTGAACGAAATCGTCGCCGCCTCGAGCGATTCCATGCTGCACCGGTGGGACAATCGTATCGCGCGCCCCGTCCGCGTGTCGATCGGGGCGGGTGCACTGGCCAACTATCAGCCCGCATTCCTCGATGCCATCCGGGCCGCGTTTCGGCAGTGGGAGGGGGCCGGCGTACCCGTGCGATTCGACCTCACCGCCGACTCCGTGGAGGCTGAAGTCCGGTTTGTGTGGCGCATCCAATTCGAGATCGACCGCACCGGCCAGACGAACCTCGAATGGGACCGGGAAGGACACTTGCGGTCCGGGGTGGTGTCGATCGCCACGTTCGACCCCCGGGGCCAGCCGCTCGGACCGAACGACGTACGGGTAGTGGCGCTACACGAAATCGGCCATCTCATCGGCCTCGATCACTCGCCGGACTCGACCGACATCATGTTCGCCAAGGCCGCGGTGCGCGACCTCTCGGAGCGCGACATCCGAACCGCCCGGCTGCTGTACGAGTTGGCCCCGGGTAGCATCCGGTAGGAGGCGTACGGGAGCATGAGCGATCGCGCAATCGTGTCTTTTCTGACCCACGCCACGCCCGACGGGGGTGCAT
>JBOHSO010000337.1:0-4171 GCA_050921685.1 Gemmatimonadales bacterium | reverse complement strand
CACCTGTTCCGCCACCACGCGCCGTCCGTCCGGCGAGAGTGCCGGGCGGCGGAACAGAAGCCCGGGTGGCGTGAGCGGCGTTTCCAGGCCGCCCGCCAGATCGACGAGCACGAGCGTCCCTCCGCTGTCCACCTGGAACGTCCCCACTCCCGGTTGGCTGATGGTCGCTACGTTTCCCCCGACCACCGCCACCAGCCGTTGCCCGACCACCTGGACGTCGCGCGCGACGACCCCTGCTCCGAAATCGCGCACCACCTCCAGCAAATCGATCGAGAGGATGAGCCGGAAGACGCGGGGATCGGCGTTGACGGTGAAGTAGATGGTGTCGCTCCCAGCCACGTCCAGCGAGGACGCCTGATCGGTCCGCGGCAACACGGACAGTGTCGGCGTCGGTCCGCCGAGTTCGATCCGCGCGATCTCGACGCCCGACGACAGGGTATCGGGCGGGCACCCCCGGCACAGCGAGACGTACTCGACGTGCTGAGCTACGAATACCAGCGCGCCTTCCCCCAACCAATGCAGGTGCGTCACTTCCCCATAGACGGCCCCGCTCGGCCCGGTCACGGGAAGGCGCTCGAGGACGGCCGCCTGGTCCGGCCCGGCCAGCGTGGCGAGCACCAGCTCGTGGTAGTGCGGGAAGAGCGGCGGACCGACAGCGAGAGATGAGGTGGCTCGCACGTAGGCGAGCCGGCCATCAGAAGCGCTCGCTGGAGCCGTATAGACGTTCAGCGAATCGTCCGCAGCCGGGGCCCGGTTGCAGATCTCCCGCTGGATGGTCCCGCCCGCCGCGGGGAGCAGCGCGAAGCAGCGGTCCACATCAGCTCGGTCGATCCGCTGGGCGGTGTACAGGAAGCCGCTCCCGTCGGGCAGCCACGACGGGCCGAGGTCGACGCCGGGGTTATAGGTGAGCCGGACGAGCGGCCCCGTGTCGGACGGCTCGTTCGGCGCATAGTCCTCGACCACCAGCGGCGACTCGTGGCCGCAGCCTGCCAGGGCCGCGACCGCGACCGGCGCCAAATGACGCCACCACCACGTCGAGAGGCCGCTCACGTCTGTTTCGACTGGAGACCGTCGAGTGCCGCCGACGCAGCGAGCATGCGGCCCGCGATCTCCTTGACGAGTTTGGCCGCCACGCCGGCCGTCAGGCCGCGCACGTCGAGCTCCGGGTTCAGCTCCACGACGTCGGCACCGACGATCGGGACTTCCAAGCGATGCAGGATCGTCAGTACTTCGCGCACGGACAGTCCCCCGGGCTCGGGATGGGAAACGCCCGGTACGAAAGCGGGATCCAGGCCATCCAGGTCGATAGAGACGTAGGCCGGGTAGGCGAGGGCCGGTCGTCGCCCCTCGACCCACCGATCCATGTCGATCACCTCGACGCCGTAGCGCTCGGCCTGGGCCTGCTGGTGCGCGTTCATCGTACGAATGCCGACCTGTACGAGCTCGTCCATCAGCCGCTCCTCGAGCGCACGGGCGAACGGGCAGGCGTGCGAGTAGCGGTCACCCTGAAATTCGTCGTACAGATCGGAGTGGGCATCGATGTGCAGCACACTCAGGTGCGGGTGATGTGGCCGGAGCGCGCGCAGGACGGGGTACGTGATCGAGTGATCCCCACCGAGGACGATCGGCAGACCGCCCGATGCGAGCAGGCGGACGACTCCCTGCTCGATCAACCCGCGGGCCTCCGGCGTGGCGGGCAGGGCGAGATCGCCGGCATCCGCGAGGGCGCCGGGCACCCCGAGATCGACGAGCCGCTCGGTCCAGGAATTACCCGCCGGCGATCGTACCGCGTCACGTATCGTCGCGGGGGCAGCGGCGGCTCCGCGACGGTATGACGAGCTGGCGTCGTAGGGGACGCCGAGAAGCGTCGGAGAACCGGGCGCGGGCATGGCGCACTAGCCTAACCGCCGGGCGGACCGCCGCCAGGGTGGGATGGCGGTATCTTCTGCTGGCACTCCGATGCGCATGCTCCCGATGACTCGACGCGCAAAGCGGCGCTGGATGCTGGCCGCCGGCGCCGCCGGCCTCACGCTGACCGGTCTCACGGCATGGATCGCCGCTCCGCTTCCCACCGCGCTCGCTTCCCCCGGACCCGTGCCCCGCCTGGTGCTGCTCGACCGGCACGGGCTCCCGCTGCGCACCACGCGGGCCGAGGGAAACCGAGGCGGCTGGACGAATTTCAGGGACTTCGACCCGAAGATCCTACAGGCGTTTCTCGCCGTCGAAGACCGGCGGTTCTACGACCACTGGGGCGTCGATGGGCGAGCGCTGGGGCGCGCGCTGCGGGACAACGTCGCCGCAGGACGCGTCGTGTCCGGCGGCTCGACCATCCCCATGCAGCTGGTGCGGCTGATGCGCGGCACGCCGCGGACCTTGTCCGGCAAGCTGAGCCAGATCGTGTGGGCGGTGCGCCTCGACGCCCACCTCGACAAGCAGGCGATGCTCGAGCAATACCTGAACCGCGTGCCGCTCGGACAGGGGACCGTCGGCGTCACCGCGGCCGCCGCCCTGTATTTCGGCGCCGACCCGCGGAGTGTGAGCCTCGGCCAGGCGGCATTGCTCGCTGCGTTGGCCCACGCGCCGTCGCGCGACAACCCGTTTGCCTCTCTCGAGCGCGCCCGCGCCCGCCGCGCCATGGCGCTGGCCCGGATGGCGGCCCGGGGGTCCGCGCACCCCGCGGATCTCGCCCGCGCATCGGCGGAGCCGTTGCTGGTGCTCGATCCTGGAACGCCATTCCTCGCACCGCACTTCACCACTCGCGTGCTCCAATGGGCCGAGCAGGACGGGGAGCCGGCCAGCGCAGAGTGGCGCACCACCCTCGACCTCGGACTCCAGCAGGCCCTCGAGGCCGAGGTGCGACATACCGTGGATGTCTTGAGACTCCGTGGCGTCGCGCACGCGGCGGCCGTGGTGCTCGACAACGCGACCGGCGGTGTCCTCGCCTGGGTCGGATCCCCCGATTTCTTCGCCGACTCCGCCGGTCAGGTGGACATGGTCACGAGTCCGCGGCAGCCGGGGTCGGCACTCAAGCCGTTCCTGTACGGGCTCGCGTTCGATCGCGGCTTCACCCCCGCCACCGTGCTCCCCGATCTGCCGCGTACCTACCAGACCACCCTGGGTCCCTACCGTCCACGCAACTACGACCGCCGGTTCCACGGCCCGGTGCGCGCCCGCGACGCGCTCGGCAGCTCGTACAACGTGCCCGCGGTCGAGCTGGCTGAGCGACTCGGGGCGCCGAGCCTACTCGCCACGCTGCACCGGGCGGGGTTTGCGTCGCTCGCGCACAGCGCGGAGTACTATGGCCTCGGCCTGTCGCTCGGCAACGGCGACGTGACGCTGTTGGAGATGGCGAACGCGTACCGGGCGCTGGCCAACGGAGGCGTCTGGAGGCCGACGAGATGGAAGACGACCGATGACGATGCGTCGGCGGGGACGGCTACGGAGCACCGGATCATGTCCCGACAGGCCGCCGCGCTGGTGCTCGACATCCTGAGCGACCCGGTGGCGCGCCTGCCGAGTTTCGGCATGGAGACGCCGCTCGATTTGCCTTTCAAGGCGGCGGCCAAGACGGGCACGAGCCGGCACTTCACCGACAATTGGGCGGTCGCCGCCACCGGCGGGTTCACGGTCGCCGTATGGGTGGGCAATTTCAGCGGTCGGCCGATGCAGGGCGTCGGCGGCATTACGGGCGCGGGACCGCTGCTGCACCGCGCCGCGTTGCTCGTGGCCCGACGGTATCCGCCCGGCGACTTCCCGACCCCGGCGCAGGCGAGCGCCGTTCCAGTCCGCATCTGCCGGTTGTCGGGACTGGTTGCCGGACCCCATTGTCAGCCGATGACCGAGTGGTTCGTTCCCGGGACCGAGCCGACGGGGAGCTGCGATTGGCACAGGGAGGACCAGGTGGTGTTGCCTGCGGAGTACGCGGAGTGGGCGCGGGCTGGAACTGCGTCGGGGTGGCTGGACCCCGGGGCGGCGCCCGGGAGTGCAGCCGAACCACGAACGCCCAACGCTCCGCAGCGGGGTGCAAGCGTGCCCGCCCCCTTCCGCATCACCTCTCCCCGGGACGGCGACCGCTACTCCCTACCCGGGGGCGTGGACCCGCGCTATGCCACGATCGCGCTCCGTACATCGGGGGGCGACGCGGCGCGCGTGCGCTGGTTCGTGGATGGGC
>JBOHSO010000336.1:0-6296 GCA_050921685.1 Gemmatimonadales bacterium | reverse complement strand
GGTTCAGCTCGGGATCATACGAGTACCAACCCCAGGTCGTCCCGCCGCCGCGCTTCCACTCATCACCCTGCCACGTCGAAACGCCGAGGTCTTTGCCCCGGTGCGACGGGTAGTTGGCGTTGGCGTCGCCGCTGATCAGCACTTCGCTGTCCGGCCCGGTGCTGTAACCCCGCCAAACTTCCCGGCCGCTGTTCACGTCGTACGCGGTCACGCGACCGCGGACACCGAACTCACCGCCCGAGATGCCGGCGATGACGATGTCCTTGATGACGATCGGTGCGTTCGTCATCGTCGAGCCTTGCCGGTAATCGGCGTTGGGCACGCGCCACAGCTGCTTGCCGGTCTTCGCATCCAGCGCGAGCAGATCGCCAGCGAGCAGCTCGATGAACAACTTGCCGCTCGGATGGTAGGCGAGTCCGCGGTTCACCAGATCGCAGCACGCGATTGGGATCGCTTCCGCGGGCTGATCGGGCTTGTGTTGCCAGATGATCGGGGCGCCCGGCTTGGTGAGATCGAGCGCGTAGACGTTGTTCGGGAAGGAGGTGTGGACGTACATCACGTTGTTGATAACCAGTGGATTGCCTTCGTGCCCGCGCAGGGTGCCGGTCGAGAACGACCAGGCGGCGCGCAGGTTCTTCACATTCGCCGCCGTGATCTGGGTGAGCGGACTGTATCGCTGCAGGTCGGGCGTCCGACCCGTCATCGTCCAGTCGCCCTGGGCGGCTACCGGCCCCACCGCGAGCAACAGCAGGCTCGCAGAGCTACCGGCAAACAGTTTGAAGCGATTCATGGATGACCTCAGGTTGCATGATGAATGGTTCACGCCGTCGCCCTGACGGCGCGCGCAACGGTTTCAGTAGAGTCACAGAGGAGGTGCTCGGCAGCAGGTCGCGATGGTCATCGTCCCATGTGAGGTCCTCTATTCGGAAGGATGTCTACTGATTGCTTATACAGCGGGTTCCGGAGGCTGTCAACCAGGCGCTCCCCGCGTGACGCGCGCCCCGGTCGCGGAGAAGCCCCCCTCGTAGACGACGCCCCCGGGCCCGATGACCGATCGTGCCCGGTCAGCCAGCTCGCGCGCCGCCCCCTCGTCCGGGGCGAGTCCGTAAACGGCGGGTCCCCAGGAGCTTTGTCCCACGCCCACGGCCCCCCAGTCACGCAGCCCTTGCACCAGCGCAGCACTTTCACCAGGTGCAAACGGGCCACCCTGGACTGCCGTAAACCACTCCCCGGTGATGCGTTGCACCTCGCCCAGCGCCGCTCCGAAGGACCGAAGATCGGCCTCGGCCAGCGCCGGAAGCAGCTGCATCAGGACGAGATGCGCGACGCGCTGGACCTCGCGCTCCGCCGGCAGCGGCAGGCGCGCAAAGGCCGCCGTTTCCTCCTCGCCAGACAGCCCCCGGGCCCCCCGCGGCACGAGGATCACGCAGCGCCACTCGGCGGGGAGGGGGAGGTGTGCGAGGAGGGGGGCGAGTGGCTCACCATTGTCCCGGCGGCCCCCTTCGAGCACGAAGCCCCCGAGCCCGAACGTCCAGCTGCCGATCGCCGAGCGGCGCCCTCGGCCGACGGCGCGTGCGAGCGCGGTGACGTCGGTGGGTAAGGCGTGCAGCTCCGCCAGGGCGCGGGCCACCGCGAGCCCGAGCTGCGTCCCGGAACCCAGTCCGGCGTGTGGCGGGATGACGCGGTGTACGCGCAGATGGGCGCCGGCCGGGAGGGCATGGTGGGCCACGAACCGCCGCGCAAACTCGATCGTGCGCTCGCCGTCGGGACCCTCAACCTCCAGCTTGGGCGCGAGTACCGCTTCGAGCAGCACCGACGGCGCCGGCACGGCGGCGCCGATCCCGCCGAAGCGCCGCCCCAGGTCGCCGCGCAGGTCCAGGACACCGAAGTGGAGCCGTGCGGGCGCCTCGACGAACACCGGCGCCGTCATCGTGGGGCGTTCCGCACGTACTCGGTGAGCAGGGCCATGGCCTCGAGCTCCCGGGGACCCGCGGTCTTGTCCACGATCACCTGGAGGCGGGCGAATTCCTTCTGAATCTCGTCGGCGGGAAGGAGGTGCGTGCGCGTGGCGAGGATCGCGGCCTCGAGCACGGCGTGGCGAGCGCGATTGAACCCGAGAAACTCGCGGCGCGTCTCGCGGTGCACCACGGCGGTGACGATGCGGGAGCGGGGCGGCGTCGCATCGAGCGAGCGCACTTGGACTTCGCGCCACGAGCACGCCGCGTCGAGCACCACGCCGCGCACCACTGCAGCCGGGCCGGCGGGAAACTGCGCGGTGGAGATCGCCCCGCGCGCGAACAGCATCGCGTCGTCTGTCAGATTCACGACGGCGGCCCCCGTCGCGCGCAGGTTTCTGAACGTCGTCGTCTCGAGAAACGGCTTGATGACGATTGTCTCTTCGCCCCATTCAACTCCCATGGGGGCGAAGTTGGCCGTGCCGCTCTCGTCCAACGTGGTGAGGATCGACTCGACGATCATGCGACGCGCCTGCCCTTCCCCGCGGGCCGCCCGGTGCTCAGCGGACCACCTCCACCGGGGGCGGAACGAACCGCGGGCTGTCGACGCGATCGGCGGACGCGCGTGCGTTGTCGGCGCGGTTCGGCAGCCGCTCGACGGCCGCGTCCAGCCCGTGGAGGAACCGCTCGAGCAGCCAGTAGCCGTGCTCGGTGAGGACGGACTCGGGGTGGAATTGCACGCCCAGGACCGGATGGCGGGTGTGCTGAACCGCCATGATCTCACCGTCCTCCGCGGTTGCGATGACGCGGAGGTCCGCCGGCAAAGAGGCCGGGGCGATCACGAGGGAATGGTACCGGGCCGCGAAGAATGGATCCGGCAGTCCGGCGAAGATGCCGCGGCCCCCATGGCGGATGGCGGAGGCCTTGCCGTGCATCGGGCGCTGCGCCCGAACGATCTCGGCTCCATAGGCGGCGCCCACGCATTGGTGCCCGAGGCACACGCCCAGAATCGGCGTGGTGGCGCCCAGCTGCCGCACGACCTCAGTGGAAATCCCGGCTTCCGCGGGGGAGCACGGGCCCGGGGACAGGATGATATGCGTCGGCCGGAGGGCGGCGATCTCGCTGACGGTGAGCGCGTCGTGTCGGTAGACCGCCGGCGACTCGCCGAGCTCGCGCACATAACGCGCGAGGTTGTATACGAAGGAATCGTAGTTGTCGATCAGGAGGATCACGGCGTCTCGTTCTCGTGCGCGCCGGCGAGCGCGGCGATCAGCCCCCGGGCTTTGTCGAACGTCTCGCGGTATTCCTGCTCGGGATCCGAATCAGCGACGATCCCGCCGCCGACCTGAAAATACACCTCACGGCCGATCACCAGATAGGTGCGGATCACGATGCTGCTATCTAGCGCGCCGGTGATACTGAAATACCCGATCGACCCGCAATACACGCCGCGCTGCGTGGGCTCGATCTCGGCGATGATCTGCATCGCCCGGACCTTCGGGGCCCCCGTGATCGAGCCGCCCGGGAACGCCGCGCGCACCAGGTCCATCGTGTCGTGCTCCGGCGCGAGCTCCCCGACCACAGTCGAGACCAGGTGGTGGACGGTCGCATAGTGCTCGAGCGCGAACAGCTCGGGGACGCGCACGCTGCCGGGGCGGCAGACGCGAGAGAGATCGTTGCGCAGCAGGTCCACGATCATGACGTTCTCGGCGCGGTCCTTGTCGCTCTCGGTGAGCTCGCGACCGAGCGCGGCGTCGTGCTCGGGACCGAACCCACGCGGTCGTGTGCCCTTGATCGGGCGCGCTTCGACCAGGCGGGTTTCGGGTGAGACGCGGAGGAATCGCTCGGGCGACGAGCTGGCGATGACGAGGTCGCCGAAATCCAGGTACGCGGCGAATGGAGCCGGGTTCTTGCCGCGCAGTCGGCGATACAGCGCGAACGGCGGCCCGGCGAGCGGTGCCTGGAGCCGCTGCGAGAGATTCGCCTGAAAGATGTCCCCCGCGAAGATGTACTCCACCACGCGCGCCACCGCCGCGAGATAGCCGGCCGCGTTGAAGTTGGATCGCAGCCCGGCCGGCACGGTGCCAGCCAGGTTGGCGAGCGGGTAGGAGGGCGCCGCAACGCCGCGACCCGGCGGCCGCTCCGCACGACTCCCATGGGCCCGAGTCGGCGAGGCGGCGCTGATTCGCTGCCGCACGAGCTCGAGCCGGCTCGCGGCGCGACGGGCGCCGCTCGGGCCGACCTCCGGGATGCCGGTCGAGATCAGCCACGCCCGACGCTCCTGGTGGTCCCAGGCGACCACCCAGTCGTACAGGCCGAGCATCAGGTCGGGGATGCCGAGATCGTCGTAGCGCGGTTGGGGGATTCGCTCGAGCCCGGCGCCCCAGTCATAGCCCAGGAAGCCCGCGGCACCGCCCTGAAACGGCGGGAGGCCGGGAACGGGATTCGTAGCGTGAGGCGCCAGCAACCCTCGGACGGCGGCGAGCGGATCCGCGTCGAGCGGCCGCCATTCCCCGGCGCCAGCGGTCAACTGCTCGCTGCGGCCGTCCTTGCTCCGGATGATGAGCGCCGGATCGGCGGCCAGGAACGAGTACCGGCCCAAGTGGTCGGGGTCCGCGGCGCTGTCGAGGAAAAGGAGAAACGGGAGATCGCTGCAGCGGGTGCAGAGGTCGAGCGGTTCGGGAACGGGGACCAGCTCCAGGACGAGCGGAATCGCGCCGCTCACGCGCCGCCCTTCGTGGGCCGGCGGGACCGACCCCGGCGCGAGGAGCGCTGAGTGAGTTTCACGTGCCGGGGGCGTTGGTCGTCGGGCGGCGTCAAATAGCCCCACGCGAGCGCGCCCTCTTGTCGGTAATTCTTGCCCAGGGTGACGGCGAGCTGCGCCTTCATCAGCTCCCGGCCGAGATAGAACGCATGCGCGCCCTCGTTGACGTCGAGCTGGCCGAAGAGGTCGTCGATGTCGGCGCCGCGGAGGAAGATCTCGTTGTTGAAGACGGTGATCGTATCGCCGTCGGCGTAGATGCGGAAATTGGGATCGGTGATGGCCGCCTGGAGGGCGCGGAGCTCGGCTTCGCTGTAGGCCAAGACCGTCGGATCCTTCACCGTCACGAGGCGGTCGTCGACGCCCTTCGGCAGTGTGCGCTGGTTGACGGCGTGGTACATCAAGCGTCGCGCGATGTCGACCTCGCGCACGGCGCCACGCGCCCAGGGAATGACCTCCGTCGTGAGCACCGTGCGCACGCCGAGCTCCTGGCAGATGGCGATGAGGATCGCGTTGACCCCCGTCGAATCGGCCGAGGTCAGCTCGGTGATGTTGCCGATTCCCATAAACAGGGGCGCTGCGGGGTAGCGCCGGTGCACCTGTGCGAAGCGCTCGAGCGAGGCCATGAATCCGAACCCGATCGGCTCGATGATCGGGTCGATGAGATAGGACACACCCCAGCGCTCCAGCGCGTTCAGGCTGGTCTCGAGCGACTCCACGCCGGCGCCGAAGTCGGGGATCACGACGACCCGCGTCTTACCGGTGCCGAGCTCCCGCGCCACGTCCAGGTTCGAGCCGTTGACGCTGAGCACCAGCTCCGCACCGGCCGCGACGGCCGTCCGGATCTCGTGCACGTCGAACGAGTCCACGCTCACGCGCATCCCCGCTCCCACGAGCTCGCGCACGACGTCCGTCAGGTCGGGGAACGGGCGCCCGGGCGTGCAGCCGACGTCGATCACGTCGGCGCCACTCGCCCGGTAATGCTCGGCCTCGCGGCGCAGCGCGTCCCGCGCGAGTCGCGGCGCGTTGTTGATCTCGGCGATGATCTCGATGTCCCACGCCCCGTAGTCGCGCGCCGCGTTGGCGTGGCCGAAGAAGCTCGGGATCTCGCGCAGATCCTTCGGCCCTTTGGCCACGCGCACGCCCACCTTCTCGGCGATCACCGTCGGGTCGCCTTCACACAGCCCCGGGATGAGCACGAGGTCGGTGTCCGCCGGGACGTCGAGGAAGCGGGCGATCCACGGGGTCGTCATGAGCGCGGCCACCGTGATCTTGAGGACGGCCACGTCATAGGCGAACGCGGGCGCCATCTCGACCAGCGTGCGACGGAGCGACGGCTCGGCGAGCTTCCCGGTAACGAACAGGACCCGTTGCGGCGCGGCTCCGGGGGCGCCCGCCGCGGTCACCGCGGGTCGCCCGAGCGCACGAACTTGTTCGGCGTCCCCTCCAGGGAGCCACCCGCCGGCGGCCGCCACAGGACGATGGTGTCGAACTGGCGCGCCAGCTCGAAGTCCTTGTCGGTAATGCCACCCGCCGCGTGGTTCTGCAGCTTCACGATCACGCGGGCCCAGGTCACGGAC
>JBOHSO010000335.1:0-2119 GCA_050921685.1 Gemmatimonadales bacterium | reverse complement strand
CTGTCATACCAACTACTCCGATGGCTCCACGACTGTGGCCGAGTGGGCCGAGGCGAGCCGGGCGGCGGGCTATGAGTGGATCGGCATTACCGACCACTCGGGCTCGGCGGCGTTCGCCGGTGGCCTCAAGGCCGAGGACGTCCCGCGCCAGCACGCTGAAATTGACGCGGTAAACGTCACCGTGAGCGGGGGCCGCGTGCTGAAGGGTGTGGAGGCCGACATCCTCGCGGACGGCACGCTCGACTACGGCCCGGAAGTGCTGGACCGCTTCGATTTCGTCATCGGCTCGATCCACTCGCGCTTCGGCATGACCGGCGAGGAGATGACGCAACGCGTGCTCCGCGCCATGGACGATCCCCGGTTGACGATCCTCGGCCACCCCACCGGGCGCCTGCTGCTGTCGCGCGACCCGTACGCCCTCGACCTGGAGCGGGTGCTCGCGCAAGCCGCCGCCCGGGGGGTCGCGGTCGAGGTGAACGCCGACCCGCATCGGCTCGACCTCGACTGGCGCATGGTGCGGCGTGCCCGCGAGCTTGGAGTGACCGTCTCGATCGGCGCGGATGTGCACTCGGTGGCGGGAATGGCGAACGTCGCCGTGGGAGTGGGCGTCGCCCGCAAAGGCTGGCTCGCGGCCCCGGACGTCCTCAACACGCGCGACGCGGACGGATTCCTAGACTACGCGCGCCGCCGGCGCGGTGCATGACGCCCAAGGCCAGGCGGCGCGCCGAGTCCCCGCTGGAGCGGCGTGCCCGGACGCGAAAGATCGTGGCACGGCTCCGCCGCGAGTTCCCCGGCGCAACATGCGCACTCGCTCATTCCAGTCCGCTCGAGCTGCTGGTCGCCACGATCCTCTCCGCCCAGTGCACCGACGCACGGGTAAACATGGTCACCCCTGGGTTGTTCGCGAAATACCGTTCGGCCGGAGACTACGCGGCCGCAGACCCGAAGGTCTTCGAGCGGGAGATCCAGAGCACAGGCTTCTTCCGCAACAAGACGAAATCGATCCTCGGGATGGCCCAGGCGCTGATCGAGCGTCACGGCGGGCGCGTGCCGGACGCGATGGAGCAGCTCGTCGCCCTGCCGGGTGTGGGCCGCAAGACCGCGAACGTCGTGCTCGGTAACGCCTTCGGAAAAAACGAAGGAGTCGTAGTGGACACCCACGTCCAACGCATCAGTCGCCTGCTCAAGTTGACGCGCGAGGAAACGCCCGAGAAAATCGAGCCTGATCTCATGGCGCTCGTCCCGAGGAAGGATTGGACCATCTTCTCGCATCTGCTGATCCTGCACGGCCGGAAGACCTGCATCGCGAGGCGGCCGAAGTGCGAGAGTTGCAGGATCAACGACCTGTGTCCGAGCTCCCGGGTATGAGCACGAACCTTCCCGCGGTGGACCGAGCCGCCCTCGTCGCCGATCGCCGCGACCTCCACCAGCATCCCGAGCTCGGCTTCGAGGAAACGCGCACCAGCGCCCTCGTGGCCGAGCGCCTCGAGGCGCACGGCTACACGGTGCGCCGTCACGTCGGGCGGACCGGGGTCGTCGGCGTGCGAGGAGACGGCGGTCGTTGCGTGCTGCTGCGGGCGGACATGGACGCCCTTCCAATCGAAGAGGCGAACGACGTCCCGTACCGCTCTCGGCACGCGGGCAAAATGCACGCGTGCGGCCACGACGGGCACGTGGCGATCGGGCTCGAAGTGGCGCGCCGCCTCGGCGGCGTCGCCCTGCCGGGGACGGTCAAACTCGCGTTCCAGCCGGCCGAGGAGATCTCCGACGGCGCGGGCGCGATGATTCAGGACGGCGTCCTGGACGCGCCGCGAGTCGACGCGGCGTTCGGGATCCACCTATGGAACGAGCTCCCGGTCGGCACGATCGGACTGGCGCCCGGCCCGGTGATGGCCTCGGTGGATCAGTTCGAGATCACGATCAGCGGCACGGGCGGTCACGCCGCGATGCCGCATCGAACCATCGACTCGGTGCTCGTCGCGGCGCACGTCGTCACGGCGCTCCAGAGCCTGGTCTCCCGGCGACGCGACCCGCTCGAGGAAGCGGTGGTGTCGGTGAACCAGGTGAATGCGGGTCACACCTACAACGTGATCCCGCCCCGGGCGACCGTGCGCGGCAC
>JBOHSO010000334.1:0-4036 GCA_050921685.1 Gemmatimonadales bacterium | reverse complement strand
GGCGCACGCAGCCGCTCGACGCGGGGTTGGTGGGTGGCGGGCCGCGGCCCGACACCGTTGCAGAGCGCGAGATCCTGCTCGCCCGACTGCGGGAAGCGCTGGCCGAGCTCCCGGAGCGGCGTCGGCTCGCGGTCGTGCTGTTCGACGTCGAAGGCTACTCGCACGCCGAGATCGCCGAAATCCTCGGCATGCCGGAGGGCACCGTGCGCTCGGAGGTGTTTCACGCGCGGCGGCGCTTGCGGGGTCTGCTGGCCGATTGGAGGGAAGACGGATGAGCGATTCAACCACACCGTTCGACCACCGACCCGATCCCGTGACCGGGGCGGCGCTCCGCGCCGCGCTTGCGCCGCAGGGTGGGGCAGCGTTCGTGGTGCGCGTGCTGGCCGCGGCCGACCGCCCGGCTATCCCGATGGTGGATGTGCTGGCTCGCTGGTCGCGCCTCGGCATCGCTGCGGCACTGGTCGCCGCCCTCGTCGTGACGGCTCTGGTGAGTGGGAGCGGCCAACCGGTGGAGTTGGCGACGGTCGATTCGGAAGTCGGTGCGGTGATCGCGGGCGTGCAAGCGCCGGACGCCGCTACGCTGCTCGCCTCGTTTCCGGACCGTTGAGCCGGGACGAGTGAGAAAGGACGTGGGAGTCATTCCATGATGTTCAGTCGCTCCAAGGCGTGGGCGGTGGCGCTGCTCGCCGCCGTGTTCCTGGCGGGAGGAGCGGTCGGCTGGGCGGCGAGCGGCTGGTCCGACGCGTCGCACCAGCGGCGCGGGCGTGGTCCGCGCGGGATGGCCGAGTATCTCGCCCGGCGCCTCGATCTGAGCCCGGTTCAGCGGGATTCGGTGCGGGCGATCCTGGCGCGCCACCATACCGACATGAAAGCGATCTGGGGGGCGATGCGGCCGCGGTTCGACTCGCTGCGTGCGGTCGTGAGCGATGAGATTCGCGTCCAGCTCACCCCAGACCAACAGGAGCGCTATGCGCGACTGTTGTCCGAGTTCGAGCATCAGCACGAGAAGCACGAGAAGCGCGAACGACGAGACGATCCATGACCAAACCGGGACAGGCGCTGATGCGCGGGTTCACTCTCTTGCTGGTGTGTGCCTGCGTGGCGCCGGTCGCGGCCCAGCAGCCGGATGCCACCGCGGCGGCGGTCGTGCAGGTGACCCTCGAGGAAGCCATCCGTCGGGCGCTGGACGTCCAGCCGGCGATGGTGCAGGCGCGCGGGGATCAGCGCAACTCGGGAGCCGCTCATCGCTCGGCACTAGGCGCCTTCCTGCCGACGATCTCGACGAACGCCTCGGCCGTCTGGAGCAATCAGCCGCGCCGCGACCCGACCGATACCGTCACCCTGCCCCCGGGGTACACCTACTCGGGGAACGTCATGGCGAGCCTGGATCTCTTCGCGGGGTTCCGCCGGTTCGGCAATCTGCGGTCGTCCACGGCCAACGATGATGCGGCGGCGGCCGGCGTCGTGAACCAGCGTTTCCAGGTCGTCTTGCAGACCAAGCAGGCGTACTACGACGCGCTCGCGCGCGACGAGCTGGTGGTGGTCGCCGAGGCGCAGTTGCGGAGGGCCCAGCAACAGCTCGAAATCTCTGTACAGAAACTGCGCGCCGGATCGGCAACCCGCTCTGATTCACTGCGCTCTCTGGTGGACCTCGGCAACGCGCGGCTCGCCCTGCTGCAGGCACAGGCTAACCTCGCCACGGCGCAGGCGAACCTCGGCCGCCAAATCGGCGTCGACCAGGCCGTGCGGGCAGTCCAGGACACGGCCCTCCCCCTCCCGCCCGACACCGCGGCACTCCGAGCCGCGGCGCTCGCATCCGCACCGCAGGTGGCGCAAGCGGAAGCGCAGGCGCGGGCCGCGCGTGCCCAGGTGTGGACCACCCGCGCCCAATACTGGCCGGCGCTGAACGTCTCCTACAGCAGCACCCGGACGGGCATCAATGCACCGGCCCTGCCCTTGTTCGGCAACCTCAAGGAGTCCTACCAGTGGCGTTTCGGGCTCTCCTGGACCCTCTTCAACGGGTTCTTCCGAGAGCAGCAGCAGGTCTCCGCGAGCGTGTCCCGCGACCTCGCCGAAGCACGGGCCGCCGACACCCGCCGCCAGGTGAACGCTCAGCTCACGCAGCAGCTGGCGGCCCTGGGAACCGCGTCCACCCAGATCGACATTGCGGGCGAGAACGTGGCCGCCGCGACGGAAGACCTGCGGGTGCAGCAGGAGCGCTACCGCGTCGGCGCGGGAACGATTCTCGACTTATTGACCTCGCAGGCCAGCCTCACCCAGGCCCAAACCGACCTGGTGCAGGCCCGGTTCAACTACCTGATCGCGCGGGCGCAGCTCGAAGCCCTCGTGGGACGCACGCTATGACCGCCGCCGCCCCGATGAAATTCTACACCGGTGACACGCCGCTCCCGGACATCGTGATCCTCGCGCACCGCCTGACGCGCGACTACGACATGGGTGGCGAGATCGTGCGCGCGCTGCGCGGCGTGGACATCCAGATCCGGCGGAACGAGTTCGTGGCGGTCATGGGCCCATCGGGCTCCGGCAAGTCCACATTGATGAACCTGGTGGGCTGTCTCGATACCCCGACGGCAGGCGAGTACTGGCTGAACGGCCAGAAGGTGAGCGACCTCTCCGATGACGAGCTGGCCCGGATCCGGAACAAGGAAATCGGGTTCGTTTTCCAGACCTTCAATCTGCTCCCCCGCGCCAACTCGCTGCACAACGTGGAGCTGCCGCTCATCTACGCGGGGATGGATGGAAAGACGCGACGCGCGGCCGCGGCCCGCGCCCTCGACCGCGTCGGCCTCGGCGATCGCATGGATCACCGGCCGAGCGAGCTCTCGGGCGGCCAGCGCCAACGCGTGGCGATCGCCCGGGCGCTGGTCAACAACCCGAGCATTCTCCTGGCCGACGAGCCAACCGGCAACCTCGACTCGGCGACCGGCGAGGAGATCATGAAACTGTTCGATGAACTCTGGGAGGCGGGCCAGACGATCGTCCTGGTCACCCACGAGCGCGACATTGCGGCGCACGCGCGCCGCCAGATCCACCTGCGCGACGGCCATGTCGAGCGGGACGTGACGATGGAGCGGAAACCGTGAAACGACTCATCCATGCGGCGACCCTCGCGATGACGCTCACCGCCTGCAAGCAGGAGCAAGCCGCCCCGGTGTTCGAGAAGATCGCGGTCCAGCGGCGCGACATCGTCGTGACCGCCTCCGCGGCCGGAGCCATCCAGCCGATCCACACCGTGGATGTGAAATCCAAGGCCTCCGGCGAGATCATCGCGATGCCCATCGAGACCGGCGACGAGGTCCGCCCGGGCCAGCTGCTGGCGCGCATCGACCCGCGCATTCCTCAAGCCAACCTGGAGCAGGCGGAGGCGGCCCTCCAAGTGGCCCAGGCACAGCACGAGAACGCTCGAGCACACCTCGCCCGCTCCGACACGCTGTTCCGGACGCAGGCGATCACCGAGGCCGAGTTCGAGAACGCGCGGCTGGCGTACGCGCAGGCCAACGCCCAGCTCGTCAACGCCAAGACGAACCTGCAGTCGGCCAAGGACGCGATGGAGGACACCCAGGTCCGCGCTCCGGTCAAGGGCACGATCATCCAGAAGAACGTGGAGCTCGGCACGGTGATCTCGAGCCCCACGCGGGATGTCGGCGGCGGCACCGTGCTGCTCCGTATGGCGAACCTGGATACCGTGCAAGTGCAGGCGCTGGTGGACGAGACGGACATCGGGAAGGTGCAATCGGGTCTGCCGGTGACGATCACGGTGGACGCGTTCCCCAGCCGGCCGTTCGAGGGCGCCGTGCTGAAGATCGAGCCGCAGGCGCAGGTCAACCAGAACGTCACGATGTTCCCCGTGCTCGTGAACATCGCGAACCCCGAACACCTGCTGAAGCCCGGAATGAACACCGAGGTGGAGATTCACGTTGGGCAGCGCCAGGGCGTGCTCGCCATCCCGAACGCGGCGCACCGCACGCCGCGGGACGTCGCCTCGGCAGCCCAGGTGCTGGGGCTCGACCCCGAG
>JBOHSO010000333.1:0-3095 GCA_050921685.1 Gemmatimonadales bacterium | reverse complement strand
GAGCTCGGGGGCGTGAAGTACTTCCGCCTCACCACCGGCAAGATTCGGGGCGCGATGGTCACCATTTCGCGCACCGGCTACACCGGCGACCTGGGCTACGAAGTGTGGGTCGACGCCGCGCACGCGTTGCCCGTGTGGGACGCCCTCATCGAGGTGGGCACGGGCTACGGCATCACGCCGGCCGGGATGCTGGCGTTGGATCTCGCGCGCAACGAGGCCGGCCTGCTGCTGCTCGAGGTCGATTACGTCTCCGCCCATCACGCGCTGATCGACGCGCAGACCTCTACCCCGTTCGAGCTGTCGCTCGGCTGGACAGTGGCGCTCCAGAAGGAGCGGTTCAATGGCCGCGATGCGCTGCGGGCGGAGGCCGAGCGCGGGCCCGTGTGGCGCTTCGTGGGGCTCGAGGTCGACTGGGACTCGCTCGAGCGCCTGTACGCCGAGGTCGGGCTGCCCCCCCGGCTGCCCACGACGGCCTGGCGCGCCAGCGTGCCGCTCTACGACGGAGGACTCCAGGTCGGATACGCGACGAGCGGCTGTTGGTCTCCGCTGCTCAAGCGCTACATCGCCCTCGCCCACCTCCCGGACCGCTATGGCGACACCGGGTCCGCGGTGGAAATGGAGGTCACGGTGGAGCATCGCCGCCAGCGCGCGCTGGCAACGGTGCGGCGACTCCCCTTCTTCGACCCGGAACGAAAGCGGGCCTGAGGATGGCACGGACCTGGGACGCGATCGTGGTCGGCGGCGGGCACAACGGCCTCGTCACAGCGGCGTATCTCGCGCGCGCCGGCAAGCAGGTCCTCGTGCTGGAGCGGCGCTATCGCGTTGGCGGCGCCGCGGTGAGCGAGGAGGTGTACCCGGGGTTCACTTTCTCGGTGTTCTCCTACGTCGTCAGCCTGCTGCGGCCGGAGATCATCCGGGACCTGGATCTGCCCCGCCACGGACTCGAGATCCTGCCGCTCGAGAGCACCGTCACGCCGATGGACAACGGCGACTATCTCGCTGCCTGGGGCGACCCCGACAAGACCCGCCGCGAGATCTACCGCCACTCGCCCCGGGACGCCGAGGCGACTATCGAGTTCGGGCGCCTGATGCACCACATGGCGCGATCAGTCAA
Organism: Gemmatimonadales bacterium; assembly: GCA_050921685.1. Taxonomy (GTDB): domain Bacteria; phylum Gemmatimonadota; class Gemmatimonadetes; order Gemmatimonadales; family GWC2-71-9; genus DASTHG01. The sequence goes on along the minus strand of JBOHSO010000333.1, from coordinate 1,981 downwards.
GCCGATCCTCAGCATGGTGCCGCCCGATCCGACGTCGCTCTCGCCCCGGGACCTGCTCGGCCTGCTGCGCCTGGGTGGTCACTTCCGCAATCTGGGCTCGGAGAAATTCCACGCGCTCTACAAGCTGATGACGATGAGCGCAGCCGATTATCTGGACGAGTGGTACGAGACCGACGCGCTCAAAGCCACCAAGTCGTCGAGCGGGATTATCGGGACGTTCCTCGGGCCGCGCTCGCCGGGCACCGCCTACGTGCTGCTGCACCACTACATGGGCGAGATCGACGGCTCGTTCCGGGCCTGGGGCTTCGCCAAAGGCGGCACCGGCTCGATCAGTGAGGCGATCGCCGGCGCCGCGCGGCGTTTCGGCGCCGAGATCTGCACAGACACCCCGGTGCAGCGCATCCTGATCAAGCGGGGGCGCGCGGTGGGGGTGGCGCTCGAGAACGGCGACGAGCTGCGAGGCAGGATGGTCGTCTCGAGCCTCGATCCCAATCGCACGTTCCTCAAGCTCGTAGGCGAGCACGAGCTCCCAGACGACTTCCTGGCCGACGTTCGCCGCTACAAGCTCCGCGGCTCGTCCGGCAAGGTGAACCTCGCGCTGGCGGAGCTGCCGAACTTCACCTGCTTGCCGGGTGTCGGCCCGCACCTGCGCGGCGCCATCTCCATCAGCCCGACGATCGACTACCTGGAGCGCGCGTTCGACGACGCCAAGTACGGGGAGTTCTCACGCCAGCCATTCATGGACATCATCATTCCTTCGATGATCGACCCGCACATGGCGCCGCCAGGCAAGCACGTGATGTCGATCTTCGTCCAGTACGCACCGTACCACCTAACGGGAGGATGGACCGATGCAAAGCGCGAGGCGTTCGGCGACACCGTGGTCGACACGCTGACGCGGTACGCGCCGAACCTCAAGAACGCCATCCTGCACCGGCAGGTGCTCACTCCGGCGGACATCGAGCGCATCACCGGACTCACCGAGGGGAACATCTTCCAGGGTGAGCTCGCGCCACAGCAGCTCTTTTTCCTGCGCCCCGCGCCGCGGTGGGCCAAGTACCGTACGCCCATTCGCCGGTTGTACCAGTGCGGCTCTGGCACCCATCCCGGGGGCGGCATCATGGGCGCGTCTGGACGGCTCGCGGCCTTCGAAATCCTGCGGGACGGGCGATGAGCCGCGACGTGATTGTGATCGGCGGCGGCGTGAACGGGTTGGTCGCCGCTGCCTATCTGGCGAAGGCCGGGGTGAAGGTCCTGGTGCTCGAAGCGCGTGGGACACCGGGCGGGCTCGCGGTGACCGAGGAGGCCGTCCCGGGGTTCCGGCTCGACGTCGTCGGCCACGACGCCGGCTGGCTGCTGCCCGACATCGCCGCCGAGCTGGGATTGGCCGCCCACGGCCTGGAGCTCGTGATCCCCGAGGCGAGCGTGTTCAGCCCACTCCCGGGCGGCCGCGCCCTCACGCTGTGGACCGACCCGGCGAGAACGAGCGAGGAGATCGCCCGCTTCTCCCCCGACGATGCACACCGGTGGCCGGCGTTCACCACGCAGCTCGCGCGGTTCGCGCGCCTACTCGAGGCGCTGTACGCCGTCACGCCACCGCACGTCCCCGACGCGGCCGGCTCCGATCTCCTGACGCTGCTCGGCCTGGGCCGCCGCCTGCGTCGTCTGGGACGGCGCGAGATGGTGGAGTTCCTGCGGGTGGCCCCGATGTCGGTTGCCGAGTGGCTCGACGACCGGTTCTCGAGCGATGCGCTGAAGGGCGCCGTGGGCGCGAGCGGAATCACCCGAATCCTTCAGGGCCCCCGCTCGGCCGGGACGGCGTTCGTGCTGCTGCACCACCACGTGGGGCGGCCGGTGGGCGCCGTGCGGGCCGCCCACCTCGTGAAGGGCGGGCTGGGAAACCTTGGCCGCACGCTTGCGGCGGCGGCGCAGGGAGTCGGCGCCGAGATCCGGACCTCGGCGTCGGTGCGCGAGATCGTCG
>JBOHSO010000332.1:0-10150 GCA_050921685.1 Gemmatimonadales bacterium | reverse complement strand
CTGTCGGTGAGCGATCCCCTCACCGGGCTGGCCAACTACCGCCATCTGATTGCCATCCTCGAGGGCGAGATTCGCCGGTCCCATCGAACCGGACGGCCGTTCGCGCTTCTGTTCTTCGATCTGGATCGGCTGAAGCGGATCAACGACCGGCACGGGCACCTCGTCGGGAGCCGGGCGCTCTGCCGGGTGGGGGACGTGTTGCGGGGGTCGTGTCGCGCCATCGATACGGCCGCGCGGTACGGCGGCGACGAATTCGCGCTGGTGTTGCCCGAGACCGACGAAGCGGCCGCCCGCCAGGTGGCGCGGCGCGTCGGCGAGCGGCTCGCCGGCGACGTCGAGACACCCACGATCACGGTGAGCGTCGGAATCGCTTTGTCTCCCCGCGACGGCGGGACGGTGGAGACCGTGCTCGGCGCTGCGGATCGAGAACTGTACGCCGCCAAGGCTCGCGCACAGTTGCCGGTGTAGGGAAGGTCCATCCTGTACACGTGAAGGAGTGGGACGTGCGATCCTCTCGGTTGTGCGGAGTGCTGATGCTGGGCGTGGTTTTCGAGCTGACCGCTCAGCGCGCGCACCAGTTCGAATTCGGCGGCCACGGCAGCGTCACGCGCTACGACTATCTCATGGGTCTGGACGATCGTATCGGAGCCGGGGTGCGCGTCGGGTACCTCGTCACGAGACTGGTGGGGCTCGAAATCGAGGGCGGCTTCGCTCAGCCAAGGACCGTGAACGCGCTCGCGTTCACGACCGTGCGCTGGGCGAGCGCGAGCCTCACGCTGAACGTGGGCGCCGGCCGGCGGAACCTCCCGTATCTGCTCGGCGGCTACACCCGAATCGACTATGGTGCCGACACCGACGCCCCGTACGATTTCGGCGACCATGCCCTCCACGGCGCGATCGGCGAACGGTTCTTCATCATCGAAGGCGTGGCGATCCGCCTGGAAGGACGAGCGATCTTCGCCCCCAAGACCGATGGGCGCTTCGGGGGGAAATGGGCGGGTCACCTGGTCGGATCGTTCGGCCTTTCGATGTTCGCCACCGGTCGTGGGCCGGGGGACGCCGACCGCGACCGGGTGAGCGACCGGCTGGACGCGTGCCCGGGCACTCCAGCCGGCGCAGTGGTGGATCCGCGCGGCTGTCCGATCGACAAGGACGGCGATGCCGTCTCCGACGGGTTGGACCGGTGCCCGGGCACGGCCGCCGGCTCCCGGGTCGATGGCGCCGGATGTCCGATGGATGGCGACCGCGACGGTGTCGCCGATGGCATTGACCAGTGCGTGGACTCGCCCGCCGGCGCCACCGTGGATGCCAAGGGCTGCCCGCTCGATGCGGACGCCGATGGCGTGGCGGACCCGCTCGATCGGTGCGCCAACACGACTCGCGGCGTGCCGGTCGACTCCGTTGGCTGCGTGTCCGCACGGGACTCCGATACCGACGGGGTCACCGACGCCGCCGACCGGTGTCCGAATACGCGCCGCGAAACGCGGGTGGACGCGATCGGCTGCGCGGACCTCTTTGTCGAGCGGGGAGCGACGGCGTTGCGTGGCCTGGCGTTCGGTGTCGGGAGCGCGACACTGACCGCGGGGTCGTATACCGTGCTCGACGGCGTGGCGGCCGCGTTGCTTGCTCATCCCGAGGTCCGGGTCGAGATCGCCGCGTACACCGACGACGCGGGGGCGCCGGCCGCGAACCTGCGGCTGTCGCAATTGCGCGCCGAGGCGGTACGCGGCTACCTGATCAGCCGGGGCGTCGCCGCCAACCGGTTGCTCGGCCGCGGGTTCGGGTCGGCGAATCCGATCGCGAGCAACGCCACTGCTGCCGGGCGAGCGCAGAACCGCCGTGTGGAGCTGCACCGGCTGCCGTAGGCCAGGGGGTACGGCTCGAGCCCCGCTTTCGACGCCAGCGACATGGACAGGTTCGTCGTGTAAAACACCGCACGGCCGGGCAGCCCATCGAGCTCCTGCCAGCACGTTGCGGGCAGGAGCGAAGCATACCGACCCGATCAGCGGTAACCTGGATCACGGCGGCGCTTGGGCGCGAAGCGCACCGTAGCAGCATGGACGGACGACCACGCCTCGATCTTCGGGAAATCCTCACTCCCCTCATTGCCCTGGCCGCGCTCGCGGCGCTCGCCGCGCTCACCATTACAGGCTGAGCCGCCTCGACGGGCTCCGAACGTGCTTAGCGTCGGGCCCATGGCGAACCTCGCGACCGACCTCACCATCACGCTGCAGGCCAACCGCCCTGGGGCGCTGGCCGCGGCGCTGGAGGCGATCGCGCGGGCGGGAATCAACGTCGACGGCTTCGCGGAAGTGGAAGGGGTCCTGCACGTCCTCACGCGGGACGCGCCGGCGACGCAGCGCGCGCTGCGGGGGGCAGGCATTCGGGTGCGCGGCGAACGCTCGGTGGCTGTTGTTTCCGTGGAGGATCGACCGGGTATCGCGGCGGGGTTGTTCCGCCGCATCGCCGAGGCCGGGATCAACGTGGACTACAGCTACCTGGCGAGCAACCACCGGATAGTCATCTGCACCGACGACCCGAAGCGCATCGACAAAGTGTTGGACTAGCGCAGGAACTCTTTGTTCTGCAACGAGTTCCATCGCGCCCCTCACGGCCGCCCGCGGCAGGTCGCAGATTCTACGGGCCCGCGGCGCGAACGGGGTTTTCCGTGGGCCGAACAACCATCACAAGGAGCCACGTTTGCATCGACCCGCGATCACCCTGATCGCCGCGCTCGCGCTGGGTGCCTGCTCGGGCGGCCCGCCACCGGAGACGGCGCCGACACCGGCGCCGCCGCCGGACCGGGTGGTCACCGAGACGGTGACGGTGCGGGATCGCGATTTGGAACAGCGGTTGGCGCGGCTCGATCTGCGGCTGCTCGAGCGCGACGCGCAGGTCGAGGAGCTGCAGGGGCAGCTCGACGAGGCCCGGCGGGAGGTGGTCCGTTCGATGGCGAAGGTCCAGACCCTCGCGACCCGCGCGGAAGCCGCCTCCGGCATGGCCGAAGCCGAAATCGCCTTGCAGACGCTGCGACGCTCGGCTGTGGGCCAGGCCGTCCCCGAGGCCTCCAAGGCGAGCAAGCTGCTCCAGGATGCCTCCACCGAGTTCAACAAGTCGAACTATGGTGGCGCGTTGTGGCTGGCCAATCAGGCGAAGAACCTGGCCGGTGCCGGCCGCGGCCGGCTCTCGGGTGGCGACCCGACCGCCCTGCGGCCCGGCGAGGTGCTCTTCGCCCTCCCGCTCAGGCTGCAGACCGTCAGCCGGTCCAAGGTCCGTGAGGGCCCGGGCACGGCCTATCGCAGCCTGGTGACGCTCGAGAGCGGCACGGCGCTCACCGGCTACTCGTACGTGGATCAGTGGATGCGCGTCGCCGACGACAGCGGCCACGTGGGATGGGTGTTCTACAACCTGGTGCGCAAACGGCAGTAAGCCGCCCGGTAGGCGACCGCACGGTCACCCCGCGCGCTCCGTGGTGTTCTTCGCGTCCCGCACCAGCTTCAGGCCTGCCCGCCGCACCCGGTCGCGACCTTCGTGTTTCGCCTCGTATAGCGCTTCGTCTGCGGCGGCGATGACATGCTCGGGCGTGTTGCCGTGGAGCGGAAACTCCGAAACCCCGATGCTCACCGTCATACGGCGGCCCGGGAACGCCTCGCCGGCCACCCGCGCCCGGATCCGCTCGGCAATGTCCAACGCCTCGTTCATGCCGGTCTCGGGCAGCATCACCAGGAATTCTTCGCCGCCGTAGCGCGCCACATCGTCCACCTCGCGCGTCGCTTCGCGCAGGATCGCGGCGACCCGCGCCAGCACGCCGTCCCCGGCCAGGTGCCCGAAGCTGTCGTTGTACTTCTTGAAGTGGTCCACATCCACCATCAGCACGGCGAAGGTGTGCCGGAGCCGCTGCGACCGACGCACCTCGTCGCCCAGCGATTCCATCAGGCGGCGGCGGTTGTAGAGGCCGGTCAGGCCGTCGGTGACCGAGAGCCGCTCCAGCTCTTCGTTTTTCTTGCGCAGCGTTTCGTTGGCGGCGTCGAGTGCCTGGCGGCCTTCGCGCAGCCGCACCACCATATTGTTGAACACTTCGGTGAGGTAGCCCACCTCGCCGCCGGAGAGCACCGGGAGATCCACTTCGAAGTCGCCCGCCGCGACCTTGGCGGCGCCCTTGGTGAGCCGGCCGAGCGGCCGCACGATGAGCAGGCCGAGGAAGTAGGCGATCAGGCCGATCCCCACGAGCAACGAGGAGACGAGCAGGAGCGTGAGGTTTCGCAGCCGGGTGGCCTGGCGAAAGGCGGCCGACGCGGGGATCTCGGCCACGACGGCCCAGCGCAGCGGCGGCACGCGCCGCAGGCTGCCGACCACGCGCTGCCCTTCGTAGTCGCGGTAGCTGGCGGCCTGGCCGTCCAGCTCCGACAGCCGCTGCATCGTCGCCGTCGTCAATCGCGCGCCCGATCGCGCGGCCCGGCCGATCACCAGGGCCCCGTCGGTGGTCACGAGATACACCCGTCCCGAGTCCGACGACGAGAACTGCCCGAGGATCTGGTCGACCGACTCGAGCGTGAGCTTCGCCGCCAGCGCCCCCAGGAATCGCCCGCTCGGGACATGGATCGACACCGCGGCGACCAGCACGTTCTTCCCCGTGGACTCGTCGTGGTACGGATCGCCCAGGACCTGGTTGTCGGCGCGCACGTCGGTTATCCAGTCGGCGGGCAGCTGGACCGGCCTGGGCTGCCGCGCGCTGGTTGCGACCACGCGCCCCTGCGGGTCCACCACCATCAGCTCCTCGTAGTCGGTGAACCGCTCGCGCACCGAGGCGAGGTAGTCGTTCAGCCGACGGAGGGTCGGGCCCCGTCCGCCACCGCGCGGCTGCCGTTCCAAGTTCTCCGACACCTCGTACGAACTGGCGAACACGCGCAGCTCGTAGAAGCGTCCTTTGAGCCACAGATCGAGTTCCCGCGCGCTCTGCGTGCTCGCGCTCTGGAGCTCTTCGGTGATCTTTTCGTTGAGGGAGCGCTGGTTCTGGGTGTACGAGAGCCAGGCGGTCGACAGCGAGGGGATCAACGTCGCCAGGACGGCGAAGAACAATATGCGGTTCCGGATGCTGTCGAGACGAAGCAGCCGGGAGTGCTTCGAGATCGACTGTTCCAGGGCGCTGATCCGCATACCTCTTCCTTTCAACAAAGCAAGATTCACGTCGGACGCGTTCTTGCAAGTGGGGTGCCCGGGACTCGGTCGGGAACGCCAATCGCCGGAACGGGTTGCGTGGTGGCTGGCCGGCTTCGCTTCCCGGATCTCGCGATTCCCGAGCGCTACAATGCCCAGCTCGAGACGGAGACGGTGAACGGCCCCATGGATCGCGCCTTTCCGCTCACCGTCACGGTGCAGGGCCGGTTGAGCCACCGCATTCGGAGCACGCTCGGCCGGGGCGGAGCGCCGGTGCGGGTCGTGACGACCAACGGGCCGCTGACGGGGCAGCTGGGCGCCGTGCCGATGGCCGCTCGCCAAACCTCGCGTCCATCACGTTCATGGTCCCCCTCGGCTTGTCGATCGCTGCGGCCGTCCTGGTCGGCCAGGCGATCGGCCGGGGGAGGCTCGTGCGGCGCGCCGCGCCGCGGCCGCGGCCTTGATGTGCGGCGTCGGCTTCATGGTCACCAGCGGACTCGCGATGCTGGCCGCTCCGCGGCTGCTGGCGCGCGCCTACACCACCGACCCGGCGGTGGAGGCGATCGCCGTCGCCCTGATTCCGCTCGCGGGCTGTTCCAGGTGTTCGATGGGACGCAGGTCGTGTCGATCGGCATCCTGCGGGGCACCGGCGACACGCGCACGCCGTTGCTCGTGAACATCGTGGGCTACTGGCTCATCGGCCTCCCGCTCGCGGCCTTCCTCGGACTGCGCACCGGACTGGGTCCGACCGGGATGTGGTGGGGACTGGTGGCGGGGCTCGCGGTGGTCGCAGTGATCGTCGGGCTCCGGGTCCGCGTGCGGCTGCGGGGTGAAGTCCGGCGGCTGGTGGTGGAAGCGGCGGAAGGTCCGGCTCCGCTCTAGCCGTCGCTTCTCATTCCGGCACCTTTCTGTTCTTATAGGGATACCAGTAGTCCTTCGGCTCCATCACGTAGTCGATGTGGACGTGCTTCGGCTCGCGGAACGCGTCCAGCCCCTCCTCGCCCAGCTCCCGTCCCACCCCGCTCCAGCGCATGCCCCCGAACGGCCCCGCGTCGTTGTCGGTGAGCGGGTCGTTGACCCAGAACGTCCCGGCCTTGACGTGCTCCATGGCCTTCAGGGCGAGTTGCAGGCTGGTGGTGTACACGCTCGCCCCCAACCCGAATTTCGAATCGTTGGCCATGGCGATCGCCTCGTCGGCGTTCCGCGCGATGGTGAGCGATAGCACCGGCCCGAAAATCTCTTCGGTGGTCGGCAGTGAGCCGTGGGGCACGTCGGTGAGGATGGTCGGCGCGAAGAAGTGGCCTCCCAGGCCGGGCGGCGACATCCGGGTGCCGCCGGCGCGCAGCGTGGCTCCCTGGCGCACGGCCACGGCGACCTGTTGCTCCACCCGCGCGAGCGCCTCGGCCGAGATCAGCGGACCGATATCGGTCCCGGCATCGAGCGGGTCGCCGACGGTGAGCGTGCCCACATGTCGTTCGAGCCGACGGGTGAAGTCCGCGGCGATCGGCTCGACCACGTAGATGCGCTTGGATGACGTGCAGACCTGCCCGGCGTTCAGCAGCCGCGCCCAGGCGACGCCGGGGGGGTGCCGCACCAGCAGCTCGCCGGTGGGCGGGCCGCCGGTGATCACGTTCACGACGCCGGGCGGCAGATCCCCGTAGCACTCGGCCAGCGGCAGGTTGCTCAGCGGGTTTTGCTGCGGTGGCTTGCACACGAGCGTGTTGCCCGCGGCGAGGGCCGGGGCCACCTTCCAGGCCATCAGGAGCAGCGGGAAATTGAACGGCACGATCGCCGCCACCACGCCGTACGGCTCCTTGATCGTGAAGTTGACCTGGTGAGGTTGCACGGGCGGGATCGAATTGCCGTAGCTGCGCCGTCCCACCTCCGCGTAGTAGTCGAAACACGCCGCCACCCACTCGATGCAGTCCACCGACTCGACCAGGGGCTTACCAGTCTCGAGGGTCATCAGGCGGGACAGCTCGCGCTCCCGGCTGCGAATCTTGGTCGCGACCCGATGCAGCACCGTCGCCTTCTCGACGCCGGGAATCCTCCACCACCCCGGCTGGGCTCGGGCGGCGGCCTCCACCGCGGCCGCCACGTCGGCCGCGCCGCACTCCGCCGCGACGCCGACGAGCTCGAGGGTGGCGGGATTGTGGATCTCCCTCGTGTCGGTCGCGGCGGGGCGGATCCACTCACCGCCGATGAAGAGGCGGGAGACTTCGGTCATACGCGCAATTCTCGCCGCCTCTCGCCTGGTGCGCCAGCGGGATGCACATTGTGCCGCACGCCTCCAGACCAGGAGCTGTCATGCCGTATCTCTCGCGCCGCGAGTTCGTCCAGTACGCCGCCGTCACCGGCCTCGCCGCCACGCCGCTCGCGGCAATACCGGACCGCGACGCGGCGTCGCGCGTCCCACCGTCCCCCGTCCCCCCACCGCCGCCGTTCGAGCTGGAAGAGATCACGATCCAGCAGCTCCAGGACGGACTCCGGACCGGACGCTTTACATCACGCCGCCTGTGCGAAGCGTACCTCGCGCGCATCGGGCAGCTCGACGGCCGTGGCCCGACGCTGCGCTCGGTGATCGAAACCAATCCGGACGCGCTGCGGCTCGCCGACCAGGCGGACGCGGAGCGGCGCGCCGGGCGCGTGCGCGGGCCGCTGCACGGCATCCCCGTGCTCATCAAGGACAACATCGCCACGGCCGATCGGATGATGACCACGGCTGGGTCGTGGGCGCTCGCCGATCGCCCGGCACCGCGCGACGCGTTCGTGGCCGCGCGCCTGCGCGATGCGGGCGCGATCATCCTCGGCAAGACCAATCTGTCGGAATGGGCGAACTTCCGGTCCACTCGCTCGGTGAGCGGCTGGAGCGGGCGCGGCGGCCAGTGCAAGAACCCGTTCGTGCTGGACCGCAATCCCTGCGGATCGAGCTCGGGGACGGGCGCGGCGATCTCGGCGAACCTCGCCGCGGTCGGCGTGGGTACTGAGACCGACGGCTCGATCGTCTGCCCTTCGTCTGCGAACGGGTTGGTGGGGATCAAGCCGACGCTGGGGCTGGTGTCGCGTCGTGGGATTATCCCGATCGCGCACAGCCAGGACACGGCGGGTCCCATGACCCGCACGGTGGCCGACGCCGCCGCGCTGCTCGGCGTGCTCGCCGGCTCGGATCCCGAGGATCCGGCGACGGCCCTGGCGGCGACGCGGGGCCAGAGCGATTACACGACATTCCTCGACGCCAACGGCCTGCTGGGCGCCCGCATCGGCGTGGCGCGCGCCAAGTTCTTCGGGTACAGCGCCGCGGCCGACCGCCTGGTGGACGCGGCGCTGGAGGTGATGCGGCGCGCGGGCGCGGAGATTGTGGATCCCGTCGACATTCCGCACGCCGGCGAGTACGATGACGCCGAGTTCACCGTGCTGCTGTACGAGTTCAAGGCGGACCTGAACGCGTATCTCGCGGGACTCGGGGGCCAGGCTTCCTCCAAGACGCTCGCCGACCTGATCGCCTTCAACGACGGGAATCGCGAGCGGGAGATGCCGTATTTCCGCCAGGAAATATTCCAGATGGCGCAGGAGAAGGGCCCGCTCACCGACGACGCCTACGTCGAAGCGCTGGCCCGCTGCCGCCGCCTGTCGCGTACCGAAGGGCTCGACCGCGTGCTGACCGAGCAGCGGCTCGACGCGCTGGCGGCGCCGACGGGCAGCCCGGCGTGGACCACCGATCTCGTGAACGGCGATCACTTTCTCGGCGCCTCGTCCACGCCGGCGGCGGTGGCGGGCTACCCCAACATCGCGGTCCCGGTGGGAACGGTGTTCGGCCTCCCGGTGGCGATGTCCTTCATCGGGGCGGCGTGGAGCGAGCCGACCCTGATCCGGCTCGCCTACGCCTACGAGCAGGCGACGAAGCTGCGGACGCCGCCGCGATTCCTGCCGACGGCCGACCTGGCGTCGGCCTGAGGCGCTTGCGAGCGTGGCCGATCCGGGGCACAATAGCGGAAACCGGGACTCTCCCACACCAGGAGCAGGGTATGCGAGCTCAGGAACGCCGTTTGCACCGTGCGATCGGTCTCATCGCCGGTCTTACGCTCCTTCTCGTCGCGCCCGCGAGCAGCCTCGCGGCGCAGGGTGGCATGATCCGCGGCCGGGTGGCCGACTCGACCGGCGCGCCCCTGCCGAATGCGTCGCTGACGCTCGATGGGACCAACGCGCGGGCCACCAGCGGCGCCCAAGGAGAGTTCGCGCTCCGCGGCGTGCCCGCGGGTACGTTCACGCTGCGCGTCCGCCTGCTCGGATACGTGCCGCAGACCACGCCCGTCACTGTGGACGCCGGAGCCACGGTGACGCGGGACTTCACGCTGGCGAGCAAGCCCATCCGCCTCTCGGCGATCGACGTCGTGGTCGGGTCGCGCGCGCGGCACACCGCCGCCGAAGAGCTGGCCGTGCCGGTGGACATTTTCCCCGCCGAGGTCTTCGCCCAGCAGGGAACCACCGAAACCGCCCAAATCCTCGCGCAAGTCGCGCCTTCGGTGAATTTCCCCCGGCAGAGCATCGCTGACGCGACCGACATTGTTCGCCCGTTCACTATGCGCGGCCTGTCTCCTGACCACACGCTCGTGCTCGTGAACGGGAAGCGTCGCCATCGGATGGCGCTGGTCCACGTGTTCGGCGCGGCGCTCGGCGCGGGGTCCTCGGGCGTGGACATGAACGCCCTCCCTGACAACGCCATCGACCGCATCGACGTGCTGCGCGACGGGGCCGCGGCCCAGTACGGCTCCGACGCCATCGCCGGCGTCGTGAACCTCGTCCTCAAGGAGGGGGCGTTCACACCGACGCTCAACTCCAGCTGGGGCCGCCACATGACGGCCGACTTTCCCGACGACGGCACCACCTACACCGTCGGGGGCGGCTGGGGCCTTCTCCTCGGACCGGGAAGCCTCGCGCTGTTCGCCACCTTCCGTCAGCGCGGCACCACCAACCGCGCCTGCCCGGATAATAC
>JBOHSO010000331.1:0-6714 GCA_050921685.1 Gemmatimonadales bacterium | reverse complement strand
GAGCTGGGCACCGTGGGGCAGCGCGAGCCGCGCTGGGCGATCGCGCGCAAGTTCGCCCCGGAAGTGGCGGTCACCAGGCTGCTGCAGATCCGCGTCAACGTCGGACGCACCGGCGCGCTCACGCCGTACGCCGTCCTCGAACCCGTCGGCATCGGCGGGGTGACGGTCTCCACCGTCACGCTGCACAATTTCGATCAGATCCGAGTCAAAGACGTCCGGGAAGGGGATCTCGTCGAAGTCACCCGGGCCGGGGAGGTCATCCCGCAGATCCTCGGCGCGGTGCTGAAAAAAGGGGCGCGCCGCAAGCCCCCGTACAAGCCGCCGGCGCGTTGTCCGATTTGCCGCTCCAAGGTCGAGCACCCCAAAGACGAAGTCGTGGCGTACTGCCCGAACGTGTCGTGCCCCGGACGCATCCTGGAAGGGATCGTCCACTTCGCTTCACGCGGCGCGATGGACATCCGCGGGCTGGGCTATGAGCGCGTGAAAGCACTGCTCGACGCGAAGCTGATCGCGGACGTGGCGGACCTCTACGATCGCAAGAAGCTCAACCTGCTGCCGCTGCTGTCGCTCGAGGGCTTCGCGGAAAAGTCGGCGCAGCAGCTGCTGGACGCGATCGACGCCTCCAAGCAGCAGCCGCTTTCGACTCTCCTGTACGCCCTGGGGATCCGCCACGTGGGCGTCCAGGGAGCGCGCCTCCTGGCGCGACACTACGGCTCGATGGAGAAGCTCGCGAAGGCGAGCCCAGCGGAGATCGGCGACATTCGCGGCGTCGGCCCGGCCATCGCCGAGGCGGTCGCGGGATTCTTCAAGGAGCCCCAGAACCAGAAGCTCATCAAACGGCTCGACCGGCTGGGGGTGCGGATGACCGAGCCGACCGCGGCGGGAGCGGCCGGGACGCCGCTCGCCGGGCAGACATTCGTGATCACCGGGACCCTGTCCGGGCTCTCGCGCGACGCGGCCACCAAGCTGATCGAAGCGGCCGGGGGTCACGTCGCCGACAACGTATCGAAAAAGACATCGGCCGTGGTGGCGGGAGAGAACCCCGGCTCGAAGCTGGAGAAAGCGAACGCCCTCGGCGTGCCGGTGATCGACGAAGCGGAACTGTTGCGCCGCGCGACCTCCAAGCCTTAAGTTGGCGACCGCATGACCGCTCCCGGCACCGGCACCGCGACGACGGGCCTCACTATCGGCCAGGGCGGCCTGCGCCAGCTGCACCGCAGCCTGCTCCAGTACGCCCCCGACGCCGCCATCGCCGTCCTCCAGGAAACAGGGTACGCCTCGGGCGAAGGGGTGTACCAGGCGTTCGCCGCCTGGCTGATCGCCCGCAGCGGCATCGAGCGCCCGGAGGATCTCGACGCCGCGCACTTCAGCGAGGTGCTGTCGGAGTTTTTCCAGACGAAGGGCTGGGGAAGCCTGACCGTCGCCCCAATGAGCGGCGCCGCCCTGTCACTCGATTCGGTCGATTGGATCGAAGCCGAGCCCGGTACCGCCCAGCTGCCGATGTGTTTCTTCTCCGCCGGGATGCTGGCGGACTTTTTGGGCCGCGTGTCCGGGGAGCCGGTGGCGGTGATGGAAGTGGAGTGTCGCAGCAAGGGAGACCCCTACTGCCGGTTTCTCTCCGCCTCACCAGCGACGCTGCAAGAAGTGTATGAGCAGATGACGCAGGGGAGGAGCTACCAGGACGCCTTGGGAGGGACTTAGCGCCGGGCGACCGCCACTCCCTCCAGCAGCAGCGACGGGGCCCACCGGCTCCCCAGCCACCGCGCGTCGTCCCCGAATCCGCCGATCCGCTTCAACAGCTCGTAGACGTTCCCCGCGACCGCCGCGTCCTTCACGCGCCCGGTGATTTCGCCGCGCTGCACGCGATACGCGAGGGCGACCGGGTGGCTGAACGCGCCCCCGATGACGTTCCCCTGCCCCACCCCGATCAAATCGTCGATCACCAGGCCGTCGGCGACCGACTCACTCAATCCCCCCGCGAAGTGCCCTTCCCCGGTCGTCCGGCCCGGCTTCCCGTTTCCCACCAGCAGATTGGAGTACCCGATGTGAGGCTTGCCGAACGTCCCGCGGCTGCCGTGACCGGTGCTCGCCGTGCGCGCACGCGCCGCGGTCTCGAGATCGTACACGAACTGTTTCACGACGCCGCGCTCCACCAGGGCGACGACGCGCGACGGCACGCCTTCGTCGTCGACGGGACGTGAGGAGGGGCGACCGGGTACGAGGGCGTCGTCGGTGAGCGACAAGCGGGGGTCGACGACCTGTTCCCCCAGCTTACCGGCGAGTGGGGAGATCCCCTGTAGCACGGCCTTGCCGGACAGCGCCTGCTCGAGCGGCAGCAGGATCGCCGACAGTCCCGCCGGCGTGAACACGACCGGGAGCACGCCTTCCGGAGGCTCGACCACCCGCAGCGCGGGCGCGAAGCGCTGTTCGATCGATCGGACGAGGGCCGCCAGGTCCGCCTCGCTCGGCAGATCGACGCCCGAGTAGTAGTCGGACATGAGCAGCACGTCGTCGCCGGCGAACCGCGTTCGATCCACTCCCAGCGCCACCCCGGTGACGGCGTACTGCGTGTCCACACCGGCGCTGTTGGCGACACGGGTCTCGGCGATTTCCCGCTCGATCGACACGTTCACCTGGCACCCTTCCCGGTCCAACCGGCCGACGAGCTCGCGACCGAGCCCGGCCAGCTGGTCGAGCGAGGCCGCCGCGGCACGGGGCGCGTGTGTGGAGAGCGGGGCGAGGGGAGCGGAGGTGGGGAGCTCCAGCGCGAGTGCTTCGCCGAGCTCGGCCGACGCGAGGGCGCGGGCCAGGAGCTCCTCGTGGTCCTGGGCGGTAGACCCGGCAATGCCGACCCGGCCCTCGACCACGACCCGGAGATTGACCCCGGTCTCTTCGGTGAGCCCGCACGCCTTGAGCCGGCCCGACTCGAATGAGACGGTCGTGCGCTCGACGCGGTGCCACCGCACATCCGCCGCCTCGGTGCGCCGCCTGGCGGCGGTGAGGAGCCGCTCGATCACGCCGCGTTGCCGCCGACGAGCGCCGCCTCGATCCGCACATGCGGGGCGCCCTCGGTGACGGGCAGCGGGAACTGGCCGCCCTTCCCACATCCACCGCCCATCTGATTCCAGCGGAAATCACCGGCGATGCGCTCGATCCGATCCAACGTCTGAAACAGATTGCCGGCGAGCACCACGTCCTTGACGAGTTCGGCCACCTGCCCGTCGCGGATCATGTGCCCATACGCGGCGGTGAAGGAAAAATTCTCGAGCAGAGTCTGGCCCCCGAATGCCGAGCGGGCATACACGCCCAGCGGCACGTCGCGGATCAGGTCCTCGAACGTCCCCGTGCCGTTCCCGATGTACGTGTTCGTCATCCGTACGATCGGCGCGTGGCGGAACGAGATCGCGCGCGCGTTGCCCGTGGGCCGCTCCCCCAGCTTCGCCGCGGTCTCGCGCGAGTGCAGCCGCCCCACGAGGATGCCGTCCCGGATGAGCGGCGTATCCTGGGTGGGGGTCCCCTCGTCGTCGAATGGCAGGGTTCCCCGCAGGCCCGCCGCCGCGCTGTTGTCGCCCACGTTCAGCACCGGCCGCCCGAAGCGGCGGCCGAGTCGCATCATCTCCCGCGCCTGGGGATTCTCATAGACGAAATCGGCTTCCGAGAGGTGGCCGAACGCCTCGTGGATGAATACGCCGGCCAGCTCCGGATCGAGAATGACGGGATAGGTCCCGCCCTTCACGGTGGGCGCGTCGAGCAGCGCCACGGCGCGGCGCGCCGCTTCGCGGAACCCGGCCGCGTGGTCGTGCACCGCGTTCCACCCGCGTCGCAGGCCGACCGACTCCAGTCCTCTCTCGATCGTGTCGCCGCGCCGCGCGATCGCCGCCCCCGAGAGCGTCACCTCCGGTCGCAGGGTATGCAGGAGGGTCCCGTCGGAGTTCGCGAACCAGCACTCGGTGATGTCGTCGCGGTAGCTCGCCTGCGTGTCCACTACGCCCGCCACCGCGAGCATCTCGGCGTTGTAGCCCTCGAGCAGGCGTTTCTTGTCGGCGAGCGGCACGCCGCGCACGTCGCCGTCGAGGTCGAGGATGGCCTCCGCCTGGGTGGGGGGTACGTCGGCGAGCTGGATCGCATCCTCGAGTCGGACGGCGCGGGACAGATCGTTGGCGCGGGCGACCATCGCCGGAAGCTGATCGAGCGACGTGAACGCAGCGATTCCCCAGCCGCACCCCCTACTCACGACGCGCACGAAGCCGCCTTGGTCCTCGCTCGCCGTGGCGGACTCGAGTCGCGCCCCGCGGTACTGGACGCTCGCGCTCCAGGTGCGTTCCAGGCGGATCTCGGTGTAGTCGGCGCGGGAGGCGTGGAGCGCCGCGGTGAGCCGGTCCTTCACTCCCCGAGCGCCCGCAGCTTCTCGGCGTAGTCAGGACGGACGACGATCTCGCCGTTTACGATGATCTCGCGGTCCCAGGGGAGGATGATGAAGCTCTCGGTCTCGAGGGCGTGGAAGTCGGGCTCGAAGGGGCCGGTGCGGAAGCTCACCGCGGTTTTCACGGCGGCGGGCTGGAGCTCGCGCACCGCCGCCCGGGCGAGCTTCATCGTGTCGCCCGTATCACAAGTCTCGTCTACGATGAGCACGCGCCGGCCGGTGACGAGCTTGGGTGGTCCCGCGATGACCGCGGGGCGCGCGCCGCTCTCGGACCGACTGATGGCGATCGATGCGAAGTCGCGCTGCAGGATACTGGCCACGACGGCGCCGGGGATGACGCCGGCCCGTGCGATTCCGATGACGAGATCGGGATCGTACTGGTGGTACACCTTCAGCGCGAGCGCGCGGCACAGCTCGCCGAAGAACGGCCAGTCCACCTGGAGCACACCGCTGGGCGACTGGCGCCCGGCGCGCGCGCGGCGCGGCATGGGTGCGGAGGACGGCGGCACCGGAGACATGCGCGTGAAGCTACATTGCAAAACGCGGAGGCCGCAAGCTATTTTCGCTTCATGGGTTTCTGGCGCCGCCTGCTCGGCGGCTCGGGCGACGAGCTCAACCCCCAGCGCCTCGACTACCTCAACGAGGCGCTCGCCCTCGAGCGGCAGGGCGACGTCGACGCGGCGCTCACCTCGTACCGCCTCGCGCTGCGCGATCATCCCGACGATGCCCGCATTCTCCAAAACATGGCGATCGCGCTCAGCAAGACCGGACGCCTCGACGAAGCGATTCGCCACTATCGCCGCGCGCTGGACCTCGATGCCGGTCTCCCGGGCGCCCACTACGGGCTTGGGTTCCTGCTGCTGAAGCGCGGCGACCCCGACGGCGCCGCGCTGCATCTGAAGGCGTTCCTGACCCAACCCCCCAAGGGTCCCGACGCGCAGCGATGGGTCGAGCACGCCACGCAGGCGCTGCACGATCTCGGCGCGGCGCCTTTGGCGACCGCCCCCCCCGCCCCCCCCGCCCCCCCCGCTCCGCCACCCCTGTCGGCGGAGGCGCCCTGAGACAGTGGGCGCGGGCGGCGCTGGGCGCCGTCTCGGCCGCCTCCGCGCTCGCCGCCTGCCGGGCGCTGTCCCCCGATTTCGACGCGATCGTCGCCATCGAAGTGACCGTCCCCGACAGCGGGCGGGTCGAAGTGGGCGACTCGCTCCACCCCAGCGCCCGAGCGCTCAACGGCCGCGGCGACCCGGTCACCGCCGACATCGTCTGGAGCGCGCTCGACACCACGATCGAAGTCGTGGACCTCGCCGGGACGACCGTGGGGCGCATCACGGGTACCGGCCGGCTGCAAGCTCGCGTCGGGAACCTACGCTCGAATCCCGTCACGATCAGCGTGATCGCACGGCTCGACTCGATCGCGGCGGGCCCCGCCGTGCGCGACACGGTGACCGTCTCGACCCCCGACTCCTTGTCGGACAGCCTCTCGGTGCGCGCCTTCGGACCCGCCGGCTCGACGGCCGGGCGAACGATCGGCCTGACCCTCACCTTCCCCCCCGGCGCGATCAGCCTCACATTGATACCCGGGGACACCGTGCGCACGAGCGCGGCGGGGATCGCCGTGTTTCAGGTACGGCTCACCGGAGCACCACGGCCGGATTCGGCCGTGGTCACAGCCGCCGCGCACCACGGCGACGGCACGCCGGTCCCCGGATCGCCAATCACCTTTGTGGTGGAGTTCCAGCCATGAGCAAGGGAACATTGACCCAGCTCTTCTTCGGGAGCGTCGACCGGTACGCCGACCGGCGGCCGGCGTGCTATCGCGTCAAGGTCGGCGGCGAGTGGCGGACGATCACGCACCGCGAGGCCGTGGACCGCGTGCAGGCCATCACGCTGGGGCTGCGCGAGCTCGGCATCCAACCCGGTGACCGGGTGGCGATCCTCTCGGAAACGCGGCCGGAATGGGCGCTCGCCGACTACGCCTGCCTGTGCGCCCGAGCGGCCGACGTGCCGATCTATCCGACGCTCACCGCAAAGCAGACCGAATACATCCTCAAGGACTCCGGGGCGGTCGCCGCCTTCTGCTCCACGCCGGAGCAGGTGACGAAGCTCGTGGGCCTCAAGCCCAACGTGCCGTCGTTGCAGCACGTGATCGCGTTCGAGGAGGGCGGCAAGCGATCCGGCGTCATGACGCTCGCCGAGCTGGAGGCCCGCGGCGCCGCCGCCTCGGGGAAGCAGCGGTTCCGCGAGGAGGCCCTGGCGGTCAGCCCTGACGCGATCGCGACGCTCATTTATAC
>JBOHSO010000330.1:0-2695 GCA_050921685.1 Gemmatimonadales bacterium | reverse complement strand
ATGCAGTACAGCGCGCCCGGCTCGTTGGCGCGTCCGCAATAGGCACAAGTAGTCACCGCGGCGCATCTCCTCGGGCGCAGAAGTTATGGTATGCCAATCTATTGCGCAAATTGACGGGTCGAAAGGGGCGTGACTAGTTTCGCCACTGATGCGATTGTGCAGCGCCGTTTTGGGTCTCGTTGCGCTGTCGTGCGCCGCCGGCGGTGGCGGCGTGCCCACGCCCGCACCCGAGCGCGACTCGCCGGGGCGCACCGAACGGGCGCCCGGTGCTGCGCCTCCGGGGGCGCTGCGCATTACGGTCGTGTATCCCTCCGCGACCGATGTGGTGCAGGGGAGCGACAGCACGTTTCTCTTCGGCACGGTCGGGCGTGGCGATGCGCTGCTGAGGGTGAACGGCGCGCCGGTCCCGGTGCTCGCGAACGGGGCGTGGATCGCGTGGGTGCCGCTGCCCGACGACAGCGCCGCCGACTTCCAGCTCGTCGCCGTAGCGAACGAGGAAGTGCAGACCGCGAGCGTGCAGCTGCGGCTCGCACCGCGCTTCCGCCCGCCGCCGGGGAGCGCGGTGTGGATCGACACCGCGAGTTTCGCACCGGCGGGCGAGCTGCACTGGCCCGCCGGTGAGGGCGTGCGGCTCGCCGTGCGGGCCGCGCCGGGCGCGACCGTTCGCCTGGTGACGCCGAGCGGGACGGTGGTGCCGTTCGTGCCCGACTCGCTGCCCGCGGAGCCGGCCTGGGGGATCCGGGCGTTCGGCGTGGACTCCGCCACCTATCGGCTGCCCCCACGACCGGACCGATACGTCGCGTGGCTCCCGGCGGAGCCGGTGTGTCCCGATACGCTCGCCGGGGCGCCCTGCGCGACGCTGGAGGTGGCCGCCGGCCTCGATACGGCCCGCGCCGTGTGGCCGGTGCGGCTGCAGCTGCTCGAGCTCGCGCGCCCAGCGGTGGTCGTGCTGAACGACGACACCGCCCGCACGGGCACCACCGATTCCGTGACCGCCGGCAGGGCGGTGCCCGGCGGAACCTACCACTGGTTCTTCCCTACCGGCACGACGGCCGTCGTATCGGGGCGGCGGAACGACCAGGTGCGGCTCGCCCTGTCGCGCGGTGCCACGGCCTGGGTGAACGCCGCCGACGTGCAGCCGCTGCCGGCGGGGACGCCGCCGCCCGGCGGAGTGGTGGGTTCGGTGCGGCTCCACCCGGGCGCCACCGCGGTGACGCTCCGCGTGCCGCTTCCGTCCCGCCTGCCGTTTCGCGTGGAGGAGGAGGACCGCTCGCTCACGCTGCGGTTGTACGGCGCGGCATCCGACCTCAACTGGATGCAATACGGCGGCACCGATGCGCTCGTCCGTCGGATGGGGTATCTCCAGGAAGCCGCCGACGAGCTGACCATCACGCTCGAGTTGTCGCAGCGCGTCTGGGGCTACCGTACGCGCTTCGACGGCCGCGACCTGCTGCTCGAAGTGCGCCGACCGCCGGTCATCGATCCGCGCCATCCGCTGCGGGGCCGCACCATCGTGCTCGATCCCGGGCACCCGCCGCTGGGCGCCACCGGGCCGGCGGGCCTGCTGGAGTCCGCGGCGACGCTCGCCGTGGCGCTGAAGGCCCGCACGCTGCTCGAGCGCGCGGGTGCGACGGCGCATCTCACGCGCGACGACGACACGCCGGTCGACCTGATTCCGCGCCTCCGCTTCGCCGAGGCGCACGAGGCCGAGGTGCTCGTCTCGATTCACGCCAACGCCCTGCCCGACGGGGTGAATCCGTTCGTCAACAACGGCACCAGCGTCTACTACTTCCACCCGCGCAGCGCCGACCTCGCCCGGGCGTTGGATCACGCGCTCGTCGGGGAGCTCGGCCTGCGCGACCTCGGGATGGGACGGGGCGACTACGCCCTGGTGCGACCGACCTGGATGCCGGCCGCGCTCACCGAGGGGGTGTTCCTGATGATGCCGGAGCAGGAGCTGGTCCTCGCGAGCGAAGACGGGCAGTGGCGCTACGCCCGGGGGATCGTAGCCGGTCTCGACGCCTTCCTGCGAGGCCGCGCGCGCGATCCCTGACCGGATCGTGTCAGGCCTTGGGCGCCCCGCTGCCGCCCTGAATCCCCTCGTGCGGGCGGCTGTATAATGAAAGGGCCATGGGACGCCACCTCCTCGTTCCCGTTCTGTGCTGGGCTGCGCTGTGCGCCGGGTTGCCGTCCCGCCTGGCTGCGGGGCGCGTCGCGCTCGAGCAGGATCCGGACGACCGCGCGGCGATCGAAGCGCTGCGCGACTCGCTGTCCGGGGTGCGCGATTCGATGGGGTTGCGCCGGCTCGAGGCGGCGACGATCGACCAGGCCAAGCGCGACCGCGACAACCCGCTGCTCCACCTCCGGCTCGGCTTCATCGCGTACCGGCTGGGCGAGCTGGCCAACTCCAAGCCGCACTACGACGACGCGGCCAGCGAGTTCGAGTGGGCGTCCGAGCTGCGGCCAACGTGGCCGTACCCGTGGTACGGCCTCGGGCTCGCCGAGGTGGCGCAGGGCGAGCACGCGATGATGGCGATCGAGAACCTGCGCCAGCAGTTCGGCCTCGACTACCTCTCCAAGGCCGCCAACGCCTTCGCGCGCGCCACGCAAGCGGACCCGAGCTTCAGCATGGCCACGATCGACCTCGCCGCCGCCGCGCTGTCGCAGCGCATCCGCCCGCGCCTCGACGTGGCGC
>JBOHSO010000329.1:0-2212 GCA_050921685.1 Gemmatimonadales bacterium | reverse complement strand
TCGCCGCGTCGTCGTACGCCACGAACACCACCGTGCTTTCCGTCGGTGCCGCGCCCTCGGTAGGGTCCCGCTGCAGGAACCCCACAATCCGCTCCGCCGTCCGCCACGGCGCGTCGTCGAGTCGACCATCGATGGCCACGGGTTGGGCGGCGCGCACGGCACGCACCTGGGGGACCAGCGCGGCAGGGGAATCGGCGGCCAACCGCGAGGGGACGGCGCACAACGCGAGGCATAGCGAGATCGTCGTCATTCGCCCGTCCGGACTGAGAAGTGGAAACGGAGCGACCCGGGGCGCGTGACGGCACGCGCTATCGACTCAGTCTGACGCCACGCAAGAGGGAAAGGTTGCACCGTGGCCGGGGCGGCCACGTCAGACCTGCGTCAAACCCTTACAGCTTGCGCACCAGGCCTTTGACCAACCGGCCCAGCGTCACGCCAACCTCCTTCCCCACGCGCAGCACGTCCTCGTGCGACAACGGTTCGGCGGACAGGCCGGCGGCAGGGTTCGTGATCGTGGAGAAGCCGACGCACCGCATGCCGCGGGCGCGCGCCACGATGACCTCGGGAACGGTGGACATGCCGACGGCATCGGCACCCAGGCGTTGCATCATGCGGATTTCGGCAGGGGTCTCATACGAAGGTCCCAACAGCCCGACGTACACCCCTTCTTCGAGCGGGATCTTGAGCTCGCGCGCCACCTCGCGCGCCAGGGCGCGCAGCTCCCGATCGTACGGGTCGCTCATGTCGGGGAACCGCTCCTCGCCGTCCTGGACCGGACCGGTCAACGGGTTGCGGAACATCAGGTTCACATGGTCGGCGATGAGCATCAACGTTCCTGGACGGAACGTCGCTCGCACTCCGCCCGCCGCGTTCGTCACGATCAGGATGCGTATCCCAAGTGTGTGGAACACCCGTACCGGCAGCGCCGTGACCTCCGGCGAGTGGCCTTCGTACAGGTGAAACCGGCCGCTCTGCACCAGGACCGGGACGCCATCCAGTTTTCCCGCGACGAGCTCCCCCTTGTGCCCCACGACGCCCGGCCGCGGGAACCCGGGGATGTCGCCATAGGGGAGGCGCACCCCGTCCTGCACCTCGTCCGCGAGGAATCCGAGCCCGGACCCGAGGACGATCGCCACGCGCGGCTCCAAGCCTCGGAGTTTTTCCGAGACTGCGGCCGCCGCCGCCGCCGCCGCCTGGATCATACCCTTCCCCCCTCCCTCCTCCCGCTTCCCCGTCATTGGACCTGCTCCAGCTCGGCCTGCACGCGCGACACCAGCGCCACGCGCTCGTATTCGGGCAGGAAGGCGCTCTCGCACGTGTTCAGGACGACGCGCATCAGCTCCTCCTTCGTCAGGCCCAGCGCGGTGTGGGCGGCGAAGTACTCGTCGGTGAGGGAGATGCCGTCGACCAGGCGACCGTCGGTGTTCAGCGTGACGACGACCCCCTGCGCCAGGTACGTGCGAAACGGGTGCTCCGCAACCGACTGCACGGCATGCGTGTGGACGTTACTCGTGAGACACATCTCGAGCGGGATCTTGCGCTCGGCGACGAACTCGAGCAGCGCCGGGTCCTCCCCCAGCCGGGTGCCGTGTCCGATGCGCTGGGCACCGCAGCTGTGGATCGCATCGTGGATGGAGTGGGGGCCGTCTCCTTCCCCTGCATGACACGTGCAGGCCAGCCCGTGCTGTGCCGCGTACTCAAACGCGGTCCGGTGGTCGTGCGCCGGGTACCCGCGCTCCGGGCCGGCGAGATCGAACGCGACCACGCCCTCCCCCCGGTAATCCGCGGCTGCCTGGGCGAGCTCGAGCGAGCTGGCGGGCGACATGGTACGGATCCCGCACATGATCAGCCCGACCTTCGTGCCCGTCTCGGCCGCCCCGCGGCGTACGCCGGCCAGCGGGGCCTCGATGGCCCGGGTGAGCGTCAATGCGGGCCGATGCAGCAGCGGCGAGTAGCGCACCTCCACGTACCGCACGTTCTCCCGGGCGACGTCGATGACGAACTCATACGCGACGCGCTCCAGGGCTTCGGCCGTCTGCATCACGGACAGTGTGATGGCGTACTTCTCGAGGTATTCCTCGAGGCTCCGCGCCCCCTTCACGTACAGCGCTTGCGCCAGCCCCTCGGCCGTATCGGCCGGCAACGCCACGCCTTGCGCCCGCGCCAGCTCGAGCATCGTGTGCGGCCTCAGGCACCCGTCGAGGTGCACGTG
>JBOHSO010000328.1:0-2788 GCA_050921685.1 Gemmatimonadales bacterium | reverse complement strand
GCGTCGGCGGGCGCAAGGCGAGCGCGCTCGCGATGCCACTCGTGGTGGCGCTGGAGGAGGAAAAAGACCCTGAGGTGGTCCGGGAGCTGATCTTCGCGCTGGGTCGCATCGGCAGTCCCGACGCCGTGCAGGCCCTGATCAAGATCAGCCAACCCTCGGGGAAGCTGTTCAGCCGAAAACCTTCCGCCCTGCGCATCACGGCGGTGGAGGCGCTGCGCGTCGCCGGCACGCCCGCGGCCGTGGGGACGTTGCAGAGCCTCATCGGAGACGGCGACAAGCAGGTGCGGGCCGCCGCTCAGCAGGCGCTCGACGACCTCAACGCGAGAAAGCCGTAACGAACCGCTGACCGCGCCTCTCTGCCATCAAGCTTCGCGGATGCCAAAGGGCAAACACCCTATGAAGTCCACACACGCTAGTGCGGGATGAAGCTGGTGTCGGGCGTCAGTTTGCGGGCGAACACGGCGAGCAGGCGAGCGGCGCGCTCCAGGTCGACGAGGGCCACCATTTCGTTGGGGCTGTGCATGTAGCGGCTGGGCACCGAGACGAGCCCCGTCGGAATGCCGCGCAGCGCATTGTAGATCGCGTCGGCATCGGTACCGGTGTCGCGCGGGGCGGCCTGGACCGAGTAGGGGATCTGCTCCTCGGTGGCATAGCGGACCAGCAGGTCGAACACCATCGCGCTCACCGCCGACCCGCGCGAGAACACCACGCCGCCGCCGAGTTTGTGGTCCCCACCCTGCTTCTTGTCGGCCCCCGGCCAATCGGTAGAGTGGGTCACGTCCACCACCAGCGCTACCTGCGGATCGATCCCCACGGCGCTGGTGCGCGCCCCCCCGCCGGTCCACGCGATCTCCTCCCGCGTCGTCGCCACCGCGAACACTCCCGCGTGCGACGGGCGCTCGGCGGCCAGCAGCCGCAGGGCCTCCGCCACGACGTACGCGCCGATCCGGTTGTCGATGCTACGCGACACGATGCGACCGCCCGGAAACTCCTGGCACGCGGCGTCGAGCACCGCCGCGTCGCCAACGTGCACGCGCCCCAGCGCTTCGTCCCGGTTGGCGGCCCCGATGTCGATCCACAAATCGGTGATCTGGCTGACCTTGTCGAACTCTTCCTTCTTCATCAGGTGGGGCGGCTTCTTCCCGATGACGCCGCGCACCGGCCCGTGCGGACCCACTACCACCACCCGCTGCCCGACCAGCACCTGCGAATCCCAGCCCCCAATCGCGGCGAAATAGCAGAACCCCTCGTCGTCGATGTGGGTGACTTGCAGTCCGATCTCGTCGATGTGCCCGGCGAACATCAAGCGCGGCGTTCCCTTCGGGTGCATCACGGCCACCGAGTTGCCGTGGGCGTCGGCGCGCACCTCGTCGGCGAACGCCCGCACCTCCTCGCGCCACAGACGGGCGGGAGCGGTTTCGAAGCCGGACGGACCGGGGGTATCGAGCAGTCGTTTGAGAAACTCGAGCGACGATGCGGTCACGGACCGATCTCGGAGACGGGCGTCGCGGCGGGCGCGAGCGGGCCGACCCGTCGCCGGATGCTATCGGCGGCGGTGCCGGTGGCGAAGCTCGCCTGGATACTCGCGCGCGCGGGAATCAGGTCGAGCGCGAGCCCGCCGTCCGGGGCGATCGTGAACCTGAAGATCGCCGAATAGCCGGTCCACGGCGCTCGCTGTTGAAAGATGAAGTTCCCCATCGAGTAGACGATCGGCTTCCCGCGGTACCACTCGATCGGCTGCAGGACGTGCGGATGATGCCCCAGGCAGATATCGGCGCCCGCATCCACGGCGCCCAACAGCAGGCGGCGCAGCGGCTCGTCGGGGCGAATCGACAGCTCCTCGCCGGCGTGAATGCTGACGACGACGAGGTCGGCCTCGCCCGAGGCCTTGAGGCGGCGAATGGCGGGATACAGCCATCCGCTGTCGGCGTAGGCGATGTAGCGCGAGCCGATGTGCGTGTAGAACCGCCCCGGCGCCGGGTTGTAGGCTCGCGTCACGGCGAGAAACGCGACACGCCACCCGTTGCGCTCGATGATCGCCGGGCGATGCGCGTCCGCGAGGGTCGGGCCGGTGCCCACGTGCGGCAGCCCGACGCGGTCGAGCTGCTTCACGGTCTCGAGCAGGCCGGTCAACCCGACGTCCCAGGCGTGATTGTTGGCGGTGCTCACCACGTCGAAGCCGGCGCGCACTAGCGCGTCCCCGGCGACGGGGGGCGCGCTGAACACCGGACTGCCGGTGCGCTCGTAGGGGTGCCCTAAAGGTGCGATCGGGCTCTCGAGGTTGCCGAACAGGATGTCGGCCGCCACCAGCGTATCGAGCACGGCGGCGAACGGGTAGAGGGTGTCCCCTTTCAAGAGGTGTTCCCACGTCACGGTGCGACCGAGGTTCAGGTCGCCCACGGCGTAGAGCCGCAGCGTTTCCCGGATGACCGGGGGCGGCACGGCAAGGGGGGACATGGCGGGATGCTGCACCGCGGCGACCAGGAGATGACTCGACGCCAGAATCCAGCTGGACACGGGCTATGGACCTCGAACGCTAAGGCTCGATCATCAACCGGGAAGCAACGCCGCAAGCCGTTCGGCGGCGTCTACCAACCGGGGGCCGGGCCGCGAAGTATAGGCGTTCCCGTCGAGGAATTCGACACCCCGGGAGAGCAGCCGGACCGCCTCCGCATCTCGAAGCCCCGTAACCTCTTGCCGAGCGCGGTCGAGTCCGAAGCCGCACAGGGCGACGATCACGCACTCGGGCTCCAGCGCACTGAGGTCCGGCCACGCGCGGGGCACGGAG
>JBOHSO010000327.1:0-3117 GCA_050921685.1 Gemmatimonadales bacterium | reverse complement strand
AACAAGCTCCGCGGGACGCTGAACGCGTGCGCGGTGAAGGCCCCGGGGTTCGGCGACCGGCGCAAGGAGATGTTGACCGACATCGCGACCCTGACGGCCGCCAAGGTGATTTCCGAGGAGCTGGGCTTCAAGCTCGAGAACACCGTCCTGGGCGATCTCGGTCATTCGAAGCGGATCCTGATCGACAAAGACAACACCACAATTATCGGCGGCAAGGGGAAGCAGTCCGACATCCAGGGCCGCATCAGCCAGATCAAGGCCGCGATCGAGAAGTCCACGTCGGACTACGACAAGGAGAAACTGCAGGAACGGCTCGCCAAGCTCGCGGGCGGCGTCGCGGTCATCAACGTGGGTGCGGCGACCGAGACCGAGATGAAGGAGAAGAAGGCCCGGGTCGAGGATGCGCTGCATGCGACCCGTGCTGCGGTCGAGGAAGGCATCGTGCCCGGCGGCGGCGTGTCCTTGCTGTGGACCCAGAAGTCGCTCGACAAGGTCAAGGGCGCCGATGACGACGAGAAGACCGGCATCGAGATCGTCCGGCGCTCCCTCGAAGAGCCGATCCGGATGATCGTGCAGAACTCGGGCGCCGAAGGCTCGATCGTCGTGGGCAAGGTCAAGGAAGCGGCCAAGCTGAACTACGGCTACAACGCCCAGACCGACGAGTACGAGGACCTGGTGGTGGCCGGCGTTATCGACCCGACCAAGGTCACCCGCACCGCGCTGCAGAATGCCGCTTCCATCGCGGGGTTGTTGCTCACCACCGAATGCGTCGTGGTGGAGAAGAAGGAGAAGGAGAAGGCGCCCCCCATGCCCGGCGGTGGTGGGATGGGCGGGATGTACTAACACCGACAGTCGGCAAGACGCTGTAGACGCCTGGATTGGCGGAAAAGGCACTCCGAGTAACAAACGGGTGCCTTTTCTGCTGGCGCCTATCCCGAAGCCGTTGCCGTTTACTATCTTAGAGCGTGACCGGTCCAACCGATCCCCCTCGGCAGCCCCCGACTGGTGCGCCACCGCACGAGCGCGCGGCGCTGTCGCGCGAGCTCAGTGAGTTCCTGATCGAGCTCTCCATCGCGCTCCACAAGCACTCGATGTACCCGGAGGGGCATCCCTCCCTCGGCCCAGCCGCCGCCGGTGTGGTGCGGCGCGGCGAGCTGTTGCTGCAGGACCGCCCCTCGCTGTCGCTCGGGGTCGCCAGAAGCCAGCTCGTCATCGAAGGCGTCGCGACCGACCCCAAGCACCCGGTGCTCGCCGACCTCGCCGGGCGTCTGCATCGCCACCACCTCGGGGCGATCACGTTCAATCGCGGCCTCGATCCGGTGGAAGTCCAGGACATGCTGCGCACGCTGGCGGTCGAGGCGGACCGAACGGGCCAGCCGCTCGGCATCGGCGACCCCGCCAAGCTGACGGCCTGGAAGCACGTCCGCCTGCATCCGATGACCTACGAGCGGCTCGAGCTGTTGGACCAGGCACCGGGGCTCCCGCCCGACCTTGCCTCGGACGGCGCCTCGGCCGACGAGACGTTCACGCGGGACGCGCGGGTCCGCGGGGCGCAGTTGTGGATCGGGCTGGCACGGGCGGCCTTGGCCGGTCGCATCGGCGAGGACGATCCTCCGCCTACCAAGCCGGCGGTGATCGCCAAGGCCATCGACGACCACCCGAAGAGCGAAGCGTACGACCAGGTCATCGTCGGCTACCTGCTGCAAATCGCCGACGAGCTCAAGCGCGCCGGCGGCCAGGAAGCGGTGGAGCTGCGCCGCCGCACCTCACGCCTCATCTCCGAGATGCGACCCGATACCCTGCGACGCCTGATCGACATGGGCGGCGACTCCGCGCAACGCCGGAAATTCGTGCTCGACGCGACACACGGCATGGCGGTCGAGGCGGTGCTGGAAGTCGTCCAGGCGGCCGCGGACGCCTCGCGGCAATCGGTGTCGGGGTCGCTGATGCGAATGCTCTCGAAGCTGGCCGCGCACGCCGAGCAAGGGTCTCCTCAGGCGCGCCCCCTCGCCGATCACGCCCTCCGCGATCAGGTGCGCGCCCTGCTCAGCGGGTGGGAGCTCAACGATCCCAATCCCGAGGCGTACGGACACGCGTTGCAGCGCTTGTCCCAGGCCGCCCCGATGTTCGCCGCTCCCACCGAGCAGTTGTACGCCCCCGAGCCGGACCGCCTGGTGAAGATGAGCCTGGAAGTGGACGTGGTGGGGCCGAACGTGTGGGCCGCGTGCGCGGCGATGGTCGACCAGGGCCGGCTGGCGGAGCTGGTCGGCCTGCTCGAGGAAGCGCCACCGGAAACCAATGCGGCGCAGCAGCTGTGGGTGCGCGCCGTCAGCACCGACACGCTGCGCTGGCTGCTCGCCAACGAGCCCGTGGATTTCGCGACGGTCGACCGGCTGCTGCCGCGGCTCGGCGAGCGAGCCGCCGATCCGCTGCTCGATGCGCTGGCAGAGGCGGAAGTGCGCGCCACCCGACGGGCCGTGCTCGCGCGCCTGATCCGTTTAGGGCCGGTGCTCGGACCCAACATCACCGAACGCCTCGCCGACGAGCGCTGGTATGTGAAGCGTAACCTGCTGGGCTTGCTGGACGAGATGCCGGAGCTGCCCGTCGGCTTCTCGGCCCTCCAGTGGCTCGCCCACCCCGACGCGCGAGTGCGGATCGAAGCGTTCAAGATCGGCCTCAAGTCCCCCGAGGAGCGCGATCGCGTGATCATCCAGGCCCTCGGCGATCCAGAGGGGCGCCTGGTACGGCTGGCGCTCATCGCCGCCATGCGAGAGGTCCCGGCTGGCGCGGTGCCCCGCGTGATTGCCCTGGTGCACAACCGGCAGGTTCCCCTTGACCTCCGCCTCCAGGCGATCCGGGTGCTCGGCGCCTCCCGCTCTCCCAGCGCGGTCGATGTGCTGGTCGGCCTCACCGACGGCGGCCGGACCTTGCTCGGGCGCCATCGGCTGCTCCCCAAGTCCCGCGAGCTGTTGGCGGCGCTGGCGGCGCTGGCAGCCGGGTGGGGACGCGACCCACGCGCCACCGCGGTGCTGGCGCGGGCCGCGATGTCGGCCGATCCGGATGTTCGTGCGGCGACCGACCCGGAGGGCACGAGCGCGTGAGCGATCCCGCTCGTTT
>JBOHSO010000326.1:0-2146 GCA_050921685.1 Gemmatimonadales bacterium | reverse complement strand
CTTTCAGGCTGTCCTTGGTCAGGGCTTGCACGAGCGCCTCGGGGCCCTGCACGATGACGGCGGCGCGGCTGGGGCGCAGCTCGTACCCGGTCAACGGGCCGGCGCCGCTCTCGATCGGCAGCAGGTTGAACACGCGCTCGAACACGGCGGTCGTGCTCCCGCTGACGCGCACCTCCTTGGGAGTGAGCCGGACCACGCCGAGCGGTGTGGTGTCGAGGGACACCAGGCGGGTGAAGGGGCCGCGCACGGCGTCCAACGCAGTCGGCACCGTGGCGACCGACTCGATCGCCGCCAGGAGATAGGTGGGCCCCACGAGCCGCGCCACCGTGGGGGCAATCTGCAGGCCCCCGTCCAGCGCCTGCCCGCTTTCCGGCTGCACCCGCACGCGCGTCACGATGGGGACCTCTTTGCTCGCCACCGAGTCGAGCTGGATCACGATGTCGCGAGGAGTGATGTCGGTCACCTGGAGATCCGCGCCCGGGGGCAGCTCGACCTGCGTTGGGTGCAGGGTCGTGGCCCAGATCGCGGTGCTCAGCGTGTCGGGGACGTCGAGGGTGATCACTTGACGGAACAGGCGTAGCTTCAGCATCTCGGTGCCTCTGCCGCGGAGCACCACGCGCACGTGCGGCGGCTGGCCGAGCAGGGTGCGGCCGGGGGGGACGCGCACGTCGAGCTGCATCGGGAACTCCTCCGTCCACCGCTCCTGGGCCGCCACGGCTGCGTACAGCATCAGGGCGAGAAACAGCGCCGCCAGCTTGAGCGGCCAGTTCCGGAAGATCCCACGCCGGGCGTCAGCGCTCATCGAGCAGCCGCCGGATGATGGTTTCGTTCACCGGACTGTCCCATGCCGCCGCCCCGATCACTTTCTTCACGATGGAGCCCTCGCGGTTGATCACGAAGCTCTCGGGGACCCCGGTGGTCTGGTAGAAGCGCTGGATGCTCCCCGTCCGGTCGTGCAGGATGTCGAAGCTGAGCCCCAGCTCCTGCGCGAAGGCGTTCACGACGGTCGAGTCGGCCTCGTCCACGCTGACCGCCACGATCCGGAAATCGGTGTCGGCGAGGCGGTGCGCCAGCCGCTCCATCGCCGGCATTTCGACGCGGCACGGCAGACACCAGGTCGCCCAGATGTTGAGCAGGACGACGCGTCCGCGATAGTCCGCCAGCCCGGAGGGGCGCCCGGTGCGGAGATCGACCGCGGCGAACTCGGGGGCGCGCGATCCCACGCCGATCAAGGCGATCTCCGGAAGCACCCGGAGCGTGAGCGCGACGGCGAAGATCGCCGCCATCGCACCCCCGGCCATCAGGGTCCAACGCTGTCGGGTCATCATACCGTCGCCTCACAGTAGCGCCGTAGCTCGCGCACCTCGCGTCCCGGATCCTGGCTCGCGAACACGGCCTGACCGGTCACGAAGGTGTCCGCCCCCGCGGCGTGCGCGGCGGCGATGGTGTCGGTCCCGATCCCCCCGTCCACCTCGAGGAAGGCGGGCGAGCGATGCTCGATGAGGAGCGCGCGTGCGCGCCGGATCTTGTCGGTCGACGCCGGAAGGTAGCGCTGCCCGCCGTACCCGGGGTTCACGCTCATGATGAGGAGCAGATCGAGATCCTGCACCACGTCCTCCGCCAGCGCGAGTGGCGATGCCGGGTTCAACGCGAGCCCGGCCAGCAGGCCGCGTTGACGCACCGCCGCGAGCTGGCGCTGCACGTGCACCGTGGCCTCCGGGTGGAAGGTGAGCACTGACGCCCCCGCGTCGGCCATCGGCTCGATGTAGCGCTCCGGCTCGACCACCATCAGGTGCACGTCGATGGGCTTGTCGGTGAGCCGGCGCAGCGCGGCGACCATCGCCGCGCCGAACGTCAGATTCGGCACGAAGCGGCCGTCCATCACATCCACGTGTAGCCAGTCGGCGCCGGCGGCGAGCACCACCCGGACCAGCTCGGCCAGCCGGGTGAGGTCCGCGGATAGGACGCTCGGGGCGATGCGAATCGAGCCGCTCACTGGGCGCTCCGGGCGACGATAATGTCGACGATCGTGCCGGGCGCGGCGAGGGTCCCGGCGGCGGGGCGCTGGGCTACGATGGTGCCGGGCGTCGCGCCCGGCGTGCGGCGGCGCGTGACCCCGCCCAGCACGAGCCCCGCCTCCTCGACC
>JBOHSO010000325.1:0-2275 GCA_050921685.1 Gemmatimonadales bacterium | reverse complement strand
GCGGCGACCTGACGCGCGGGCCCCAGCTGATCGTGGACGTGTGCGCCATCGGCACCGCTCCCCGTCCGGTGCGCCGCGTCGGAGCCGAGCCGGGCGACGGCGTGTGGGTGACGGGGCAGCTCGGCGGCGTCGCGCTCGCGCTGGCGGGATTCCGCGCTGGGCGGCTGCTCGCGGGCGACGTCCTGGCGCGCTTTGCCCGCCCCGAGCCGCGGCTCGACGCGGGGCAGTGGCTCGCCAGCCAGGGTGCCCATGCGATGATCGACCTGAGCGACGGGCTCTCTTCGGACGCCGCACATCTCGCCGCCGCTTCCGGCGTCGCGCTGGAAATCGCCGTGGAGCGGATCCCGTGCTGGAGCGGTGTCGAGCCACTCGTGGCCGCCGGGAGCGGGGAAGAGTACGAGCTGCTGGTCGCGCTCCCTCCCGTTTTCGGGGAAACCCAGGCGCGCGCATTCTCGGGGCTCGTGGGGCTGCCGCTGACGCGCATCGGCACCTGCGCGCGCGGGGCCGGCGTACGCTTCACCGAGCGGGGCGTGGCCGTGACGCCGCCGGCGGGTTACGACCACTTCGCCGCCTGATGCTGCGCGCCCTGTGGTACCATGGCGTCCTCGTGGTGTCGACGGTGGTGCACGCGGTCGGCACCATCGTCGGAGCGATCCTCGGCCTGCGCCACCGTCCGGGGGGGATCTACGATTGGGGGACGTCGGATTGGGCGCGCTGGAACCTGTGGGGCGCGGGGACGCCGGTGCGCGTGGACGGCCTCGCCCATGTGCCGGCGGGCCCCGTGGTGTACGCGTCGAATCACTCGTCGATGTTCGACATCTGGGCGCTGGCCGCCGCGCTGCCCGGCTCGATCCGGTTCGTCGCCAAGCAGGAGCTCACGCGGATTCCGCTGCTCGGTCGCGCGATGCTGGCGGCCGGTCACGTCGCCATCGACCGGACCAACCGCCGGGGCGCGATCGAGGCGTACGCCAACGCGGCTCGCATCATCCGCGAGCGCGGCATTTCGGCGGTCGTGTTCCCCGAAGGGACGCGCAGTCGCACGGGCGAGCTGCTGCCGTTCAAGAACGCGCCGTTCGGTCTCGCCATCGCGGCGCAGGTGCCGCTCGTCCCGGTATACGTGCACGATACCTTCCGCATCCTGCCCAAAGGAGCGTGGCGGCTGCGGTCGGCGCCGATCCGGGTGTTCCTAGGCACCCCGATCCCGACGGCCGAGCTCACCCTCGACCAGCGCGAGACGCTGCGGGAGCGGGCCCGCGCGGCGATCGTCGACCTGCGTGCGCGCGTTGACGCCGCGCCCATCGCCCCTTAAGGTTGGCGCCACCATGAGCACGATCATCTCGGTGCACGCCCGCGAGATTGTGGACAGTCGCGGAAATCCCACGGTCGAAGCCGACGTCACCCTGGCGAGCGGGGCCAGCGGCCGGGCCGCGGTGCCGAGCGGGGCCTCGACCGGCGAGCACGAGGCGGTGGAGCTGCGCGACGGCGACCAGCGGCGCTTCGGGGGCAAAGGGGTGCTGGAGGCGGTGAAGAACGTCAACGAAGTGATCGGGCCGCGGCTGGAAGGGTTCGCCGCCGAGGATCAGATCGGCGCCGATTACGCGATGCTGGAGCTCGATGGGACCCCCAACAAGAGCCACCTGGGGGCGAACGCCATCCTCGCGGTGTCGCTCGCGGTGGCGCGTGCCGCCGCCGAAGAGGCGGGGCTCCCGCTGTACCGATACCTGGGGGGCCCGTTGGCGCACGTACTGCCGGTGCCGATGATGAACATCCTGAACGGCGGCGCCCACGCGTCGAACACGGTCGATTTCCAGGAGTTCATGGTCGTGCCCATCGGGGCCGACTCGTTCGCCGAGGGACTGCGCATCGGGATCGAGGTGTTCCACGCGTTGAAACGAGTGTTGGGCCAGCGGGGCCTATCCACCGCCGTGGGAGACGAAGGAGGGTTCGCCCCGAACCTCCCGAACGACGAAGCGGCGCTTGAGGCGATCATGCAGGCGATCGCTGAGGCGGGCTACGACGCGGGGAAGGACGTGGGCGTGGCGCTCGACGTCGCAGCCTCCGAGCTGTTCAGCGACGGGGCCTACAACTTCAAGAAGAGCGGGGCCGGCAAGAAGTCGGCCGACGAAATGGTCGCGCTGTACAAGTCCTGGATCGACCGCTACCCGATCGTCTCGATCGAGGACGGCCTGGCGGAGGACGATTGGACCGGCTGGGCGCGGCTCACCGAGGTGCTGGCCGCGCGGGTGCAGCTCGTGGGGGATGACCTGTTCTGCAC
>JBOHSO010000324.1:0-1961 GCA_050921685.1 Gemmatimonadales bacterium | reverse complement strand
CGTGGGTCGTGATGCCGCTCATGGAGTCAGCAGTTTCTCGAGTCGCAGCCGCATGATCTTCGCCTGCTCGCCGGCGGCCGTCCGCAGCTCGCTCGCCGGGTCCTCGTCCAGCCGGCGCCGCAGCTCGGCGAGCATCTCGTCGGCGCTGCGACCTGCCGCGCAGATGAGAAAGACGTAACCGAACCGCTGCTCGTAGGTCGTGTTCCCGTCCGCGATGGCCCGGCGCGTTTCGGACCCGGCCGCGTCCATCCCGGACTGCTCGCGCTGCGACCAGTCATCCCCGGTATGCTCACCGATCCGCGGGTGGGCCGCGAACGCCTCGAGCCAGTCGTCGCGCTCCAGCGTCCACCACTCGCGTTCGGCCACCCTGAGCAATGCCGCGTCGCTCGCGAATGGACGCCGCGCGAGCACCCGCTCCGCCCAGCGGCGCGAGCCGCAGCAGCGCAGTAGCGCCGCACCCGCCTTGGCCTCTTCCAGCGCGTTCACGTGCCGGGACATCGGGTCGGTCACAACCGCGTTTCCATCACACGATGGGCCGGCCCAGGAGCCGCAGTCGTGCCACGCCGCCGTCGGGGAAAATGCTGAACCGCACGTGCGTCACCGGTCCCGAGCGGCCGACCGCACGGAACCGGTGGGGCGCATTGGCCTTGAGCTTGGTGCGGCGCACGAGCTCGCGCCACCCGACGTCGTCCGCGGGCACCGCGGTTGGCCCGAGGTCGGGCGCATCGCACGCTTCGAGCTGGCAACTCTCGGGGAAATTGCCCTTGAAAAGCGTCGTGTCCACTACGACCGCGTCGATCGTGCCGCGATGGCCGAGACGCAGGATCACCCAGTCGTGTCCCGGCCCGCGGCGACGTTTCGTTTCCCAACCGTCTCCCATGTCGGCCGGTCGACCGGGCATCAGCAGATTGAGGGGCTCGCTGAAGAACTGGTCGCTGGCAGCGAGCGGCACGCCCCCGTGCTCGACGGCGACGAGATCCACCCGACCGCGCGTCGAGCGGATCCGGGCCCAGTCGGGCCTCGCCTCTCCCCAGACGCGCAGCCGGGCCACCCCGCCGTCCGGATAGATGTTCAATCGGACGTGCGTGGTCCGGGCCGCGCCGGGAGTTGCGAACTCGTTCTCCGAGTCGCCTCGGAGGGGGGTCTTCGGGAGCAGCTCCGTCCAGCGATCGTTCAGCTCGCGTAGTCGAGCGGCCGTTGACGCGCCCGACACTGTCGCGGCGTCGAGCGAGCACGCCTCGGGGTGGTTGCCACGGAAATGGTGCGTGTCCACCGTGACGGCGCGGATCACCCCGGGAATACCGAGGCGGATGATGCACCAGTCGTGTCCTGGGGTGCGCCGCCGGCGCGTCTCCCAGCCGTCCATCCACTTGCCACGGCTCGTGTATTTCCCTTCGACGAACACCCCGCGCCCCGGCTTGAGTAGGTTGGACTTCGGGGCGAAGAACTCGTCGTTCGCGAGGACGGCTCGCCCGCCGACCCGTGAGGCAGCCAGGTCGATCAGTCCGGGACCCACGGAGTCCTCCGAGCACGCTGGCGCAACCGCTTCCCTCGGGCACATCTTTCGACCGGGTGATCGGGCGAGGTGGCATGAGCAAGAAACCCTACACCGGTGTGGAGCGGCGGCGGGCCCAACGGCGCGCTGCGGACCGCCGCGTCGAGTTCGACCGTCGCAAGTGGGTGGAACGGCGCCGTACGTGGGGCCGAACCTCCGCGGAGCGGCGCATGACCCGCGACCGCCGGTCGCTCAAAGCCCGGCGCAGCGGCGACGAGCGCCGCTCGAAAACGGATCGACGGGCCCGCGACTAGGCGGGCGACGCGCGACTCAGCCATCGTCCTCCCGTCTGCCCCTGCAGTTGGCCGTTGTCGTAGACACACACCCCCCGCACGAACGTTTGCCGGACGTGACCCACCAGCGTCCGCCCAACATACGGCGTGACCGGATGGCGCTGGTGCAGCCG
>JBOHSO010000323.1:0-6341 GCA_050921685.1 Gemmatimonadales bacterium | reverse complement strand
GTGCGCCGCCGCGCGGCTCAGCGCCCCGTGGGACGCGACCGGGTCGCACCCGTCCACTTCCTCGATGTGCAGATCGGGGAAGGTGGTCACGAGCGCCGACACCGAGCCGCCGGCGGTCTGGACCTCGATCGGCACGGAGATCGCGTAACCGTTGTCCTCGATCAGGAACAACACCGGGAGCTTGAGGTTGCTCGCGGTGTTGAGCGCTTCCCAGAATTCGCCCTCGCTCGTGGTCCCATCGCCTGCCGAGCAGAACACGACTTCGTCACCCTGTACCGGCTTCTCGGGGAGGCCGTCCAGCCGGCTGTAGCGCAGCCACGCCTCGGCGCAGCCCACCGCCTGGAGGAACTGGGTGCCCGTGGGACTCGACTGGCTGACGATGTTCAGCGCCTTGTGGCCCCAGTGGGAAGGCATCTGCCGCCCGCCCGAGTTGGGATCGTCCGCCGCGGCGACGGCGGACAACAGCATCTCGGTCGGCGTCATGCCGAGGGCGAGGCACAGACCACGATCGCGGTAGTAGGGATAGAACCAATCGTACCCGGGCTTGAGGACTTTCCCAGCCGCGACCAGCACCGCCTCGTGTCCCGCCCCGGAAATCTGGAAGAAAATCTTGTTCTGGCGCTTGAGCTGGATCTCCTTGTCGTCGAGACGGCGCGACAGGAGCATGAGGCGGTAGATGTCGAGCAGCTCAGCCTTGCCGAGCGGCGGGCGGGCGGGCCGAGCCTCGGCACGCGGGCGGGTGCGGGCTGTCATGGTCCGGAAAAATAGCCTAGCGGCGCGGTGGCGCCAAAAGCGAGTCGAGGCGCGGGAAATAGTCGAGCGCCGCCGGGGGGCGGAATACGAACTCGTCGCGTGCGTCCGGACCCCAGCGGACCTCGGCCACCCGGGCGGCGAGGGTGAACGCCAGACGAGCATCGAGCGCGCTGTCAGTTTGGGCCGCCACCTTGAGTCTGGTCCGGACCCGAGCCAGGAACGGTGGCAGCAGCGTGCTGCGCCACACATCCCGGGCCAGGAGCCAGACGCGCCGGGCGCCCAGGTCCGCGGGGAGGGTGAGCGCCACGCTGTCGGCCACGGCGTCGTCGAACCCGGAATCGGCGGCCACGCTCCACCACACCGGGAGCGG
Source organism: Gemmatimonadales bacterium (assembly GCA_050921685.1). Taxonomy (GTDB): domain Bacteria; phylum Gemmatimonadota; class Gemmatimonadetes; order Gemmatimonadales; family GWC2-71-9; genus DASTHG01. The sequence continues at coordinate 5,218 of JBOHSO010000323.1, read as the reverse complement.
GGCCGGTCTGGCCAGCTCGACGTCCGGGGCGATGCCGCCCCCGCCGCGCACGACGCGGCCTGCGTCGGTCTGGTACTCCTGAAGGGTGTCCTCCTCGGCCCCACCCTTGCCCGCCAGCGACCGATATTGCTCCGCCGCCAAGCCGCGGTAGCGACGCTGGATGAACCGCCCGCTCGGGCTGAGCACGTGGCCGATCGTCAGCATCAGAATTTCGCCGCTCGGGGGGACGACGAAGGCCGTTTGCATCAACGCTTTCCCGAAGCTGCGTCGGCCCACCAGGAGCGCGCGATCGTGGTCCTGGAGGGAGCCCGCCAGCGCTTCCGCTGCACTGGCGCTGTGCTCGTCGATGAGCACGATCAGCGGCAGGTCACGGAAGGCGCCGTCGCGCTTGGTCACATACGTCGTGTCGACGTCACGCTTGCGACCCCGGGTGCGGAACACGACGGTGCCCTTCGGAAAGAACTCGGCCGCCACTTCCACGGCGGAGATCACGCTGCCCCCCGGATTGCCGCGCAGGTCGAGGACGGCGCGGCGCATGCGTTCACCCTTGAGGCGGTTCAGCGCATCGTGCACCTCCTTGCCGGCCTCCGCTCCGAATTCTTCGAGCCGCACGAGACCGGTCAGCGAATCCACCATCCTGGCCACTGACACCGATCGCGCCTGGAGGAAATCGCGCTTCACAGTGACCGCGAGCGTGTCGGGCTCGAGCCGGGGTCCACGCTCCAGGCGCAGGCGAACCTTGGACCCTTTCGACCCAGCGAGACGCAGCTCGAGCGCGCGCACCGGAATCCCGGCGACGGCGGTGTCGTTCACCATCACCAGCCGGTCGCCCGGCTGGATGCCGGCCTTGGCGGCGGGGCTGCGCGGAGCCACGCCGAGCACCGTGACGGCGCTGTCGACTTCCTCGAGCGCCAGGCCGGTCACCGCGAGCTCGCCCCGCTCGATGGCGTTCAGCTTGTCGTAGTCGAGCCGCGAGTAGAACGCGCTGTGAGGGTCGAGCGCCCGGAGCAAACCGTCGATGGCGGCGTGAACCAGCTGGGCATAGCTGACGGAATCGACGTAGTTCATGCGGACGTGGTTCAACACGCCGGAGAACGCCTGGAGCTCTTCATAGGCCGCACGTTGCTGCGCCGGAAGGCGCCCTCCCAGTGTCGCGAGGAGCAGCGCGGCCCACCCTACCGCGTGCCGGGAGGACTGCTTATTGCAATGCATTGAGTCGCTGCTTGGCGTCGGCCACCTGAGGACCATACCGGCTCGGAGCGAGCGCGATGAATTCCGTGAACGCAGTCCGCGCCTCGGCCATTTTGTTCTGCTGCTGGTGGACGATGCCGAGGTAGTAACGGGGTCGAGGGTCGCGCGGATTGGCGGAGACCGCGTCCTGGAGCGCCTGTTCGGCGTCGGGCCAACGGCCGGCCCGCGCCAGCGTTTTCCCCAGGTCGAGCAGTAGGCTTGCATCTTCGGGATTCGCGCTCACCGCTGCGCGGCGCTCGGCGACTGCCTGAGCGAACATGTTGCTGGCCTCATGGATCTGAGCCAAGCGCACGTGGGCCATGTAGAGGCCGATGTCGTTTTGCAGCGCCTCTCGATACAAGGCAATCGCTTCGTTGAACTTGCCAGCGCGTTGCTTCATCACCGCAAGTATGTATCGGAATTCGTTCGTCCGCAGAGGGATCTGGAGCGTGGAGTCTTCCTTGCTTTTCTCGGTGTCCAGGTAGCGCGCCAGGAGATTCTCGAAGTCCAACACGGCGTCGTCGAAATTCCGGGTTTGGCCGGCCGCCAAGCCGTGCCAGTAGAGCAGCGTATTCCAAACCCGGCCGCCGTGCCGCTCCGCCTTGATCGCATTCATCACGCGCTGAAAGCGAACGTAGGAATCTTCGTACTTCCCTTGGAAGTACAGATCGATTCCATGGAAGTAATCCCCGACCCAGTCGACGCCCTGCAGCATGACCATGACTACCAGTAGTCGTCTACTGGTTTCCTCGGGGAGCAGCACGTATCCAATGCGCGCCTCGACGAGCGGATCAATCATCACTGCCCGTCGATACATGCGTTCCGACTCCTCGACTTCCGGCTTCCATTCGATGGGAACGCGATTCTCGTAGTCCTCTTCGTACAACTGGGGCCGGCGCGCGTAGGGCAGGCCCGCAAGCGCCATGAACGCGGCCGCGAATTGCGGGTCCATCCTGGTCGCCCTGTGGAGGGCCGAATCGGCGTCGTCCCAGCGCTTCGCGTTCCAATACGCGAGCGCCACGTTGTAGTGCGCCGCGGCGTCGTTGGAATCCGAACGGGCGGCCTTCTCGAGATCGGCTAGACTCGCGGAGAGCTTGATGCGCTGCCCGCTGGCCGGCTGGCCCGCGAGCGCCGCAAGCACGACGGTGACGACGGCGAGCTCTCTCATGGCCCCTCCCTCACCGGCCGAGGTCGCTACTGAAACGCGGCCTGTCGCTGGTTGGCATCCGCAATCTCCGTGCTCATGCGGCTCGGGGCGAGTCACGGGAAGCGCCCAACTCTGGTTGCGCACTGTAGCTGCAATGTGCCCATCCGCAGGAACCCCGAACAGGCGTTCTTGCGGCACCCAGGGGCGCCGGTGCGACAGCGTGGCGCCCGGCCGTGCATCGGCCGATATTCCAGTCGCCCCGGCCCGATGTCGCCTCCACAGGAGCCCCCATGGATGATGCGGCGAAAAAGACCGTGCTGCGCCACTTTCCCTACGGCCTCTACGTCGTCACCGTCGCCTCGGGCGGCGAGGAACACGGCATGACGGCCAACTGGATCACCCAGGCGGCGTTCGAGCCGCCGATGCTCGCCGTGGCGATCGAGAACACGTCCAAGACGATCGACATGATCCGCGACGCCCACCACTTCGCGGTGAGCTTGCTCGCGTCCGGCCAACGCGAGCTGGCCGGGAAGCTGGGACGCTCCTCGGAACAGGCGCCCCACAAGCTCAAGGGGATCAAGACAAAGCCGGCGCCCGTCTCCAAGACGCCGGTGCTCGCCGAGGCAATCGGCTGGGTGGAGTGCCGCGCGGTCGCCTCACTCCCTGCCGGCGATCACACGCTGGTGCTCGGCGAAATCGTGGAGGCCGGCGTGGAGCACGCCGACGGGCAAGCCCTTACGCTGCAAGAAGCCGGCTTCAAGTACTCCGGCTAGGAAAGCCCTCAGTTCCGGGAGTACACCAGCTTTCCACCCACCATCGTCAGACGCACGCGCGCCTGGTTCAACGAATCGGCCGGCATGGTGAACAGGTTGCGATCGAGCACCACCAGGTCCGCAGACCGTCCGATGGCCAGTGTGCCCCACTGGTGCTCGGCGAATACCGCCCACGCGTTCGCCGCGGTGTAGGCGCGTAGCGCTTCGTCGACGGTGACCTTCTGCTCCGGAACCCAGCCGGCCGCGTGCTTCCCATCTAAGGTCCGGCGCGTCACGGCGGCGTACACCCCCCAGATCGGGTCGAGCGTCGCGACGCTCCAATCGGATCCGAAGGCGAGCGGCGCGTCGGTATCGAGCAGCGTGCGGAACGCGTATGTCGTCTTGAGGCGTTCGGCGCCGATGCGCTGCTCCACCCAGCGGCCATCGTCGATGGCGTGATACGGCTGCATCGAGGGCACGACCCGCAGCGCGCCGAATCGCGGGATGTCCTCGGGCCGCAGGTGTTGCGCGTGCTCGATGCGGAAGCGCCGGTCGCGCGCACCGTGCACTCTCGCGACACTGTCGAACACCGCCAGCAGTATCGCGTTGGCACGATCGCCGATGGCGTGCACCGCCACCTGCAGCCCGGCGGAGTCCGCGCCGGCGATCCAGGCGCGCATGTCGGCTTCGGCGTTTGTTAGCAACCCGCGGTAACCCGCGGAGTCGTCGTAGTCCTCGAAGAAATACGCGGTGCGGGACCCCGCCGAGCCGTCCATGTAGCCCTTGAGCCCCGCGATCCGCACCCAATCGTCCCCCGGGCCCGAAGCCCGGATGGTCTCCGCCACGGCGCGCCACCCATCAAGCGGGAAATACAGGTAGACGCGCAGGGTCTGCCGCCCGGCCCGCGCGAGCCGGCGGTAGCTGGCGAGCTCGGCGAAGGTGGCGGACATGTGAGCGGTGGCGGTCACGCCGAGCGACGCCGCGTAGCCGAGGGCGCGGGCGAGGGCCGAATCCGTTTCCTCGGGCGTGGGCGCGGGGACCGCCCGGTACACCAACCCCATCGCCTGGTCCTTGAAGATCCCGATCGGCTCTCCAGTGCGGGCGTCGTGCAGGATCTCGCCGCCCGGGGGCGCCGGCGTCTGTTTCGTGACCCCCGCGGCCTGGAGTGCCGCCCTATTGGCGAGCGCCTGATGACCGTCCAGTCGCTCGAGGAACACCGGCGTGTGCGGCGTCACCGAGTCGATCCACTCACGGCGCGGCAGCGGCTGTCCCGGCCACAGGGTGTGGTCCCAGTCACCGCCGGTGATCCACTGCCCCGGCTGGAGCGTCTTGGCGAACGCGGCGATGCGGCGCACGAACTCCTGCGCCGTGGTCGCGTCGCGCAGGTCGAGCGACGCGAGCTGAAAGCCCCCCTCGATGAAGTGGGAGTGGCCATCGGCGAAGCCAGGAAGCACGAGCCCGCCGCGCGCGTCGAGCCGCTGGGTCTTCGCGTCCACGTATTTCGCGATCGCCGTCGAGTCGCCCACGGCGAGGATCTTCCCGTTGCGAACCGCGATCGCACCGGGTTGCGGTTGGCCCGAAGACAAGCCGGTCCACACCATTCCGCCGGTGACCACGGTGTCCGCCGTGGGACCGCAGGCGGCGAGGAGCAGGATGAACAGACTGGCGGCGAGCCGGGAGCGCGTCATGCTGCTCTCCTGTCAGCGCAGTTTGGCGACCCGCCGGATCGTCTCGATCGCCGAAAGCGGGTCGACTCCGGACGCGCGCGTCTGCGGCGGCCCCGCGAGCGCGTCACGGATGTCGAGCAGCACCTCGAGCAGCAGCTGCTCACGTTGGTAGGCGGAATCGAGATCCGCCATGCGGCGCTCGTCGCCCGCCGTCTTGGCTCGATCGTACGCTTCGCGGTAGACGGTTTCGAGGTTGGCGAGGATGCGGTCCCGGGGACGCGACATGGAAAGCAAATATAGAGGCAACGGAGGATCCTGTGCCGTATATTCCCGTCATGTCGCTCCAGGGAAAGAAGGTGCTCCTCTTCGCCGCCCCCCTCTACGAGGATCTCGAGCTGTGGTACCCCAAGATCCGGCTCGAA
>JBOHSO010000322.1:0-2115 GCA_050921685.1 Gemmatimonadales bacterium | reverse complement strand
GATCCCCGTATCACCGTCCACCTCGCCCGGCGGGGCCAGGTGCTCGCCGGCTTCTTCGAGCTGCGCCGCGTCGCCGACGACGAGTCGGTGGAAATCGCCTACTTCGGCCTCCTCCCCGGCGAGCTGGGACGAGGGCTCGGCAAGCACCTCTTGTCGTGCGCGGTGCGCGACGCGTGGGCGCTCCAGCCGACACGCGTGTGGGTCCACACCTGCACGCTCGATCATCCGAACGCGCGGCCCAACTATCTGGCGCGCGGGTTCGTCCCTTATAAGACCGAACAGTACGAGATAGATTCCGCCGCATGAACTTCAAGCTGCAGCTGTCCCGCCGAGCCAAGCTGATCGTCGCCGGCGTCGTGGCGATTCCGATCATCGTGTTCGCGCTCTACACCTGGAGCGCGCTCACCTGGAGCTACGCCAGCGGCGAGCGTGCGGGGTACGTCCAAAAGTTCTCGAAGAAAGGATGGATTTGCAAAACGTGGGAGGGCGAGCTCGCGATGGTGAACATCCCGGGCGCGCTGTCCGAGAAGTTCCTGTTCACGGTGCGCGACGACAAGGTGGCTGACTACGTCAACGCGTCCCTCGGCAAGCGGGTCGCGCTCACCTACGACCAGCACAAGGGAATCCCCACGACCTGCTTCGGCGAAACGGAGTATTTCGTCACCGCGGTCCGAGTCGTGGAATGACCCACCCCGGCAGCTTCGGCAGCCGCGGGCAGCTCGCCACCGGCGGGCGGACCTTCGAGATCTTCCGGCTGGCCGCCCTGGAAGCGCGTGGCCTGCCCGTGGCCCGGCTCCCCTATTCGCTCAAGATCCTGCTCGAGAACCTGCTGCGACGAGAGGATGGCCGGACCGTCACCGCGTCCGACATCGAGACGCTGGCGCGCTGGGACCCACGGCGCACGCCCGACGCCGAAATCGCCTTCATGCCGGCGCGAGTGCTGATGCAGGATTTCACCGGCGTGCCGGCGGTCGTGGACCTCGCGGCGATGCGCGACGCGATGGCCGCGATGGGCGGCGATCCGCGGAAGGTGAATCCCCTGCTTCCCGCCGAGCTGGTGATCGACCACTCGGTGATCGTGGACGAGTTCGGCACCCCGACGGCGTTCCACACGAACGCGGAGCTCGAGTTCCAACGCAACCGGGAGCGTTATGCCCTGCTGCGGTGGGCCCAGCAGACGTTCCAAGGATTCCGCGTCGTGCCGCCCGACACGGGGATCGTGCATCAGGTGAACCTCGAGTACCTAGCCCGAGTCGTCTTCACAACTCGAGGTGTTGCACAAGACGCCGAGTCGCCGAGCCGCCAAGGGGCTCTGCCGCAGGCCTACCCCGACACCCTCGTCGGCACCGACTCCCATACCACGATGGTGAACGGCCTTGGGGTGCTCGGCTGGGGCGTGGGTGGGATCGAGGCGGAAGCGGCGATGCTCGGCCAGCCGGTGTCGATGCTGATCCCGCAGGTCGTAGGGTTCCGTCTCACCGGGAAACTGGCCGAAGGGGCGACGGCGACCGACCTGGTGCTTACGGTCACCGAGATGCTCCGCAACAAAGGCGTGGTCGGGAAGTTCGTGGAGTTCTTCGGCCCCGGCATCTCCACCCTGCCCCTGGCCGATCGCGCCACCATCGGCAACATGGCGCCCGAATACGGCGCGACCTGCGGCATCTTCCCGGTGGACCAGGAGACGCTGCGATACCTCGAGTTCACCGGCCGCTCCAGGGAGCTCGTGGCGCTGGTCGAGGCGTACTGCAAGGAGCAGGGGCTGTTCCACACCGTGGACACGCCCGAGGCCACCTACTCCGACGCCCTCGCGCTGGACCTCGGAACGGTGGAGCCGAGCCTCGCGGGCCCGCGCCGGCCCCAGGATCGGGTCGCGCTGCGGGACGTGGGCCGGAATTTCCTCACCGCGCTGCCGACGCTCGTCAGGCCGACCTCGCCGATCGCGCCGCCGAGCGGCGCCGATGGGGGGCGCTGGGAAAGCGAGGGCGGCGGAACCGCCACCGCGGTTGAGGCGCCACCCCAGCGGCGCACCCACGTCGCCCTGAAGCTCGACGGGGTGGATCATCAATTACGGCACGGCTCGGTGGTGATCGCCGCCATCACGAGCTGCACCAACAC
>JBOHSO010000321.1:0-4201 GCA_050921685.1 Gemmatimonadales bacterium | reverse complement strand
GGTCCACCGCCACCGCGTGCGCGATCGACTCCAGGCTCGCGAGCCCGCGCACCTTCCGGAACCGCCGGCTCGCCTGCCGTTCCTCCAACAGCACCTCGAGCGGCAGACCGCCCGCGGTGCTGAAGTGGCGGCGCCGCTCCTCGGGGATGCGCGTGAAGTACGGCGCCTGCCGCTCCACCCGCACCTCGCGCCGCTGGAACAGCTGGGCCAGCTCGTCGAAAGTGATCACCGCGTCCACGTCCCCGACCCCGTCGCTCAGACACACGCCGGCGTACACGACGGGCGTCGCCGCCCCGTAGGTCTCCCGCAGGTACCGCGCTTCCGCCGCGACCGGCGTGGCCACCGGCGCCAGGTACGGCACCAGCTCCGGGTAGCGCTCGCGTACCATGTTGACGATCACCGGGCAGGTGCTGCGAATCATGGTGCCCCAGTCGGGGTCCGACCACAGCCGCAGGTACTCCTCCGCCACCAGCTCGTCGCCCACCACCCCGCGCTGTACCACCTGGAATCCGGCCGCATAGCAGGCATTGACCACCTGCTCGGGCGTGGCGGGGAAGAAATACGCCGCCGACTCGGCGCTGAGAATGAGCGCCGTTCCGACCTCGCCGGCCAGCCGCAACGCCGCCTCCAGATCGCCGCTCGCCCGGATGGCCTCGTGGGGACACGCCGGCACGCACACGCCGCAGCGCGTGCATGCCTCGTCGATGATCCAGACGCGCTCGGCCTCCACGGCGACGGCGTCCGCCGGGCATGCCCGCACGCAGGCCAGGCACGCGACGCAGAGGTCGGGCTCGATCCGGTAGTCCACGAGGGGTCGGGTGGTCCGGGGGCGTGAGAGATTCAGGAAAGTCGCCCCAACAATGGGAGCGGTGGTGCGCGAAGTCAAGTCAGCCCGCAGCCCAACGCGCTGCGGCGCAGGCAGTTAGGCGATCGCGTACTGCTTCAGCTTGCGGTACAAGGTCCGCTCGCCGATGCCCAACACCTGGGCCGCCTGGCGCCGGTTGCCGTGCGTCTGCCTGAGCGCCGCTTCGATCGCCGCGCGTTCCACATCGGCCATCGACATCCCCGGCCGGTACAGCACGGACTCCTCGACGGGCTCGACGTCCACCGCCGCCAGGGAGGGCGCGCGCGGCTCCACCTCGATCACTTCCACGCGCTGCGGCGCGGGCCGGTCGTCGAGGCGGCGGCGCAGCTCCTCCACCTGGAGCTTGAGCTCCACCAGGGTGCGGAAGATGAACTCGAGCTCCTTGCCGGCCACGTCGCGCGTGGTCCCGACCACGCGCATCGGGAGGCCGCGGCCGCGCTCGCGGATATCGCGTGGGATGTCGCTGGCCCGGATCTCGCCCTCCGGCGCCAGCACCACCATCGATTCGATCAGGTTGCGCAGCTGGCGCACGTTCCCGGGCCAGTCGGCGTCCACCAGGATCTGCAGCGCCTCCGGGGTGACGCCGCGGAATTTTCGATCGTGCTGGGCGGCGAACTCGACGATGAAGCGCCGCACCAGGAGCGGGATGTCGCTGCGACGCTCGCGCAGCGGCGGCAGATAGATGCTGAGGACGTTGAGCCGGTAATACAGGTCGTCCCGGAAGTCGCCCACCAGGACGGCGTCCTTCAGCGGCCGGTTCGTAGCCGCCACGACCCGCACATCCACCTTGATGGCCTGCGTGCCGCCGACCCGGAAGAACGTCCGGTCCTCCAGCACCCGCAGCAGCTTCACCTGCGTCGCCGGCGGCATCTCACCCACTTCGTCGAGAAAACTCGTCCCGCCGTCCGCCAGCTCGAACCGTCCCAGCCGTCGCTCGGCCGCTCCGGTGAACGACCCTTTCTCGTGACCGAACAGCTCACTCTCCAGCAGCGTCTCGGGCAGCGCGGCGCAGTTGACGGTGATGAACGGCTGCTCCCGCCGCGGGGAGAGATCGTGGATGCCGCGGGCCACCAGCTCCTTGCCCGTTCCGGACTCCCCCTGGATCAGCACGGTGGAGCGGACCGGCGCCATCTGCTCGATCTGCACCAGCACCTGCTGGATCGCCGGCGACTCGCCGATGATCCCGGTGCGTTGCTGCAGCTTGCGCCGGTCGATGAGTCGGCGTACCTCGCGGCCCACCTCGGCGGCGTCGGCCGGCTTCGCGAGACAGGCGGTCAGGCCGAGGGTGGCGGCGAGCCCCTTCGGGTCGGGCTCGGTCGCCTCGACGAGGCCCAGGGTGGAGACCGCCCGGTCGCGGCACAGCGCGAGCAACCGCGCCGTCGAGGGCTCATGCAGCGCCCCCGTGATGACCACGCAATCCGGCTCGCGCCGCAGCGCTTCCCGCACATCGTCGAACGAGGTGATCAGCGCCGTCTCGAACCCGGTCGCTTCGAGCTGCGCGTTGATCCGGACGGCGTGCTCGAGATCGTCGCTCGTCACCAGAACGCGATCCGCCATGGACGCGATCAGCCCTCAGCCTCCGCCATGGGCGGTGCGGTCGCCCCGCACCAGGGCCACGGCGTGATCCAGGAGATCGTCCAGGACGGTCAGCCCGTCGTTCACCCCACTGGTCGAGCCTGGCAGGTTGACGATCAACGTCTTGGCGCGGGTGCCCGCGATGCCGCGCGACAGCCACGCATGGGGGACCTTCGGTCCGGACCGGGCGCGCAGCGCCTCGGCGATCCCCGGAGCCACCCGGTCGAGGACCGCGCGCGTCGCTTCGGGCGTCACGTCCCGAGCGGTGAGTCCGGTGCCGCCGGTCGTGAGGATCACGTCCACTTCGCCGGAATCCGCCCAGCGGGCGAGCTTCGCCGCCACGATGCCCGTCTCGTCGGGGACGATACTGCGCACCACGACCTCGTAGCTTCGTTCAGCAGACCAACGTACGATCGCTTCCCCGGAGCCGTCCGGTCGCTTCCCCTGCGCGCCCAGGTCCGAGACGGTCAGGATCCCAATGCGCACCGCCTGCTCCCGCGCATCATCGCTTCGTCCGGTGCGGCACGAACGGGAGGCGCACGACCTCGGCCGGCACGCGCCGCCCGCGAATGTCGATCTCGAACTCCGCGCCCGGCTGCGCCTGGGGCTTCGGCAGGTACGTGGTGCCGATGGCGGCGTTCACCGTGGGCGTCACGGTCCCGCTGCGGACGATGTCCACCTTCCTCCCATCGAGCCACACGTCGTACCCGTGGCGCGCCACGCTCTTCGGCTCGCTCACCCGGAAGCCGACGAGCCGCCGCGTGATGCCCTCGAGCTTCTGGCGTTTGAGGGTGGCCTGGCCGACGAACGGCGCGTCCTTGTCGAGCTTCACGATGAAGCTCAGGCCGGCTTCGAACGGCGTCGTGGTGTCGTCGATGTCCTGCCCGTACAGCGGCAGCCCGGCCTCGAGCCGCAGGGTGTCGCGGGCGCCCAGGCCGCAGGGCTCGGCTCCCCGCCCCGTCACGGCGGCCCACAGCTTCACGGCGTCGGCGTTCCGGCAATACAGCTCGAAGCCGTCCTCGCCGGTGTATCCCGTCCGCGCGATGAAGCACTGTGCTCCGGCGACGGTGCCCGTGCCGAAGTGGTAGTAGGGAATCTCCGCCACCGGGACCGGCGTCAGTGCGGCGAGCAGGACTGCGGCACCGGGCCCCTGGACGGCGAGCAGTGCCGTCTCGTCGGAGATGTCGCGTAGGCGCACGTTGGCCCCGCCCTTGTGCGCGACGATGTACTCCCAATCCTTGGCGATGTTGGCCGCGTTCACCACCAGCATCACCTTGTCCTCGAAGCGGTACACGAGGCAATCGTCGACGAACGTCCCTTTCTCGGTGAGAAACGCCGAGTATTGGGCCCGGCCCGGCCGCAGCGCGGCGACGTCGTTGCAGGTGACCCGCTGCACGAACGCATTCCGATCGGGACCGGTCACCTCGAACTCTCCCATGTGGGAAACGTCGAACACGCCGACTCGCTCGCGCACGGCCTTGTGCTCGGCCGTGATGCCGGCGGAATAGGTCACCGGCATCTCGAACCCTGCATAGGGAACCATCTTGGCGCCCAGGGCGCGATGGACGTCGTGCAGTGGCGTGCGGTGCAGCACGGGATCGGGCATCGGCGGGTCCGCGGCGTTCATCCCATCAGGGTGGCGAGCAGCGCCTTCTGGACGTGCAGGCGGTTCTCCGCCTCGTCCCAGACGCGCGACTGTTTTCCCTCGATCACCTCGTCCGACACTTCCTCCCCGCGGTGCGCGGGCAGGCAGTGGAGGAA
>JBOHSO010000320.1:0-3595 GCA_050921685.1 Gemmatimonadales bacterium | reverse complement strand
GCGTCTTGTAGCGCGGGTGCAGGCGACCCGCCGATTGGAAGAACAGGTTGTCGCGCGCCATCGCGTAGTACACGCGCGCGCCCGACAGAATCAGTCCGTTATTGCACCCGAACGTCGAGATCATGATCGCGGCGGCCATGATGTACAGTCCGGGCTCCCCCAGGATGACCTGCAGCGCCGCCGTGCCGACGCGGTCCTGCGGTGCGGCGGCGATCGCCGACGCCGGCAGCACGTTCAAGTAGGCGACGTTGGCAAGCACGTAGAGCAGCGTGACGACCAGCACCCCCATGGCCATGGCATAGGGGAGGTCCCGCGTGGGGTTCTTCAGCTCGCTGCCCGCGAAGCCGACGTTGTTCCAGGCGTCCATGGAGAACAGGGAGCCGACCATGGCGGCGCCGATCGTGGTGAGGCCCACGAGGTGGCCGCCGGTCGCCCAGAAGCTCCCGCCGAAGTTCGCCGCCAACGCCTCGGCGTTGCGACCGATGCTCAGCCCCAGCAGGATCAACGCGGCGAGCGCCGCGGTCTTCGTCACCGTGAGGGTCGTCTGGATGATGGTGGCGGTCCGCACGCCGCGGACATTGATCCAGGTCAGCACCACGACGGACAGGACGGCCAACAATCGCTGCGGGGAGAGACCTACGACGATCGATCCGATGGGCTGGGGGAAATTGATCGTACCGCCCAAGCCGCGGAACACCTCCGGGCTGAGCTCCGGCCAGAATACGGCGGTGAAGCGGGCGAACGCCACCGCCACCGCCGCAATGGTGCCGGTTTGGATGACCACGAACAACGTCCAACCGTAAAGATAGCCGAACAGCGGCGAGATGCCCTCACGCAGGTAGACGTATTGGCCACCCGCCCGAGGGAACATCGCCGCCAGCTCCCCGTAGCTGAGCGCGCCCATCAAGGTCACCGCGCCCGACACTGCCCAGACGAGCAGCAGGTAGCCCGGCGCGTGCACCACCCGGACGATTTCGGCGGACACGATGAAAATCCCCGAGCCGATCATCGAGCCCACGACGAGGGCAGTCGCGTCGAGGCGGGAAATCGCCTTGACGAACTCGGTCTGCGGCTGCTGGGTGGTCGCCATCGCAGGGCGCTCCGGGTGCAGGATGGTGTCGCCGGCGGGGCCGGACGCCGGGCGCCCCTAACCTAGTGGGGGTCTGCGGGCTTCGCTATGTTAGCGCCGCCATTCGCAATCGCCATTCAACCCCGAGGTCCCTGTGGCCCTGCGTCTCCTGCCCCGCGAGGAAGCGTTCTTCGACCTCTTCGTCGAAGTCGCACAGCGCAACAGCGAAGCCGCCGCGCGGCTGCGCGAGCTGTTCGATGCGCCGGCCGAGCGGCGCACGCCGATCGTCGAGGCGATCAAGCGCCTCGAGCACGAATGCGACCAGGTGACTCACGAGGTCGTGAACCGGCTGGACCGCACCTTCATCACGCCGCTGGACCGCGAGGACAACCACCAGCTCGCGTCCGACCTGGACGACGTGATGGACGCGATCGACGGCACCGCCCGTCGGGCGCAGATCTTCCAGCTCAAGGAGGCCCCACCGGGCGTGCGGCAACTGGCGGAGGTGATCGGCCGGATGACGGCGGTGCTGGGCGAGGCGGTGGGGCGCCTCAAGAAGGGCGATGACGTGATGAAGTACTGCGTGGAGGCCAAGAAGCTCGAGGAGGAGGGCGACGCCATCTACCACGAGGCGCTGGGGCAGCTGTTCGCGAGCGAACGGGACGCGATCGAGCTGGTGAAGTGGAAGGAGATCTACGACAATCTCGAAGCCACGCTCGACCAGGCCGAGGATGTAGCGAACGTCGTGGAGTCGATCACGCTGAAGCACGCCTGATGGATGGCGCCGTCTGGTTCGTGCTCGCGATCGTGCTGGTCGCGCTCATTTTCGATTTCATCAACGGGTTCCACGACGCGGCGAACTCGATCGCGACCGTCGTCTCAACCCGCGTGCTGTCTCCCAGCTTCGCCGTCGCATGGGCCGCATTCTTCAATTTCATCGCGGCCTTTGTGTTCACGACCGCCGTCGCCAAGACGATCGCCAAGGGCATCGTCGATCCCACCGTCGTGGACTCGACGGTGATGCTCGGCGCTCTGGTCGGTGCCATCGCCTGGAACCTCATCACGTGGTACGGCGGCATTCCCTCGTCGTCCTCTCACGCTCTGATGGGGGGGCTGGCTGGGGCGGCCATCGCCAAGGCGGGCGTCTCGGCCCTGGTGCTGCCGGGCAAGTGGGTGGCGACGATCTCGTTCATCTTTCTCGCCCCCATGTTGGGTCTTTTGTTCGCGCTGCTGCTCACGGTGGCGCTCTCCTGGGCCCTGCGTCGCGCCATGCCGCGGCGGGTGGACAAGGCCTTCCGAGTCTTACAGTTGGGCTCGGCGGCGGCTTTCTCGCTCGGGCACGGGGGCAACGACGCGCAAAAGACGATGGGGATCATCGTCGGCCTCCTGGTGGCCGAGCAGGAACGGTTTGTGAATTTCCCCATCCAGGCGTTTCACCTAACGTCCTACGACGTGCCGCTCTGGACCATTCTCGCCGCGCATGCCGCGATCGGGTTCGGCACGATGGCGGGAGGCTGGCGCATCGTCAAGACGATGGGACAGCGCCTCACCAAGCTCAAGCCGTTCGGGGGGTTCTGCGCCGAGACGAGCGGGGCGGCGCTCCTCTTCATCTGTACCTATGCGGGCATTCCGGCGAGCACCACACACACGATCACCGGTGCGATCTCCGGCGTCGGCACGGCGCAGCGGCTGACGGCCGTGCGCTGGCAGGTGGCCGGACGGATCGTCTGGGCGTGGATCCTCACCATCCCGGCGGCCGCGGGGATCGCGGGACTGACCTATATCCTGGTCCATGCCCTGCACCACTGATTCCGCCCGGCCGCGTCACGACAGCTTCGCCAGATCGATCATGGACACCCCTAGTCGAGCTTGAGGGTCAGGACGCGCAGTTCCGTCATTTCCTCGATAGCGTACCGCACCCCCTCGCGACCCAGCCCCGAGGCCTTCGCGCCCCCGTAGGGCAGGCGGTCCACTCGGAACCCGGGGATGTCGTTGCCGTTCACGCCGCCCACGTCGAGCTCGGCGTGGAGCCGGAACAGCGCCCCGACGTCGCGGGTGAACACGCCCGCCTGGAGGCCGAACGGCGAGCCCACCCGGCCGCGGCACTGCCGGTGAACGTGATGAGCCGGACGCGTGGATCCTCGATGAGGATCTGCGCCACTTCGACGTGGCAGGGCACCATGTTCACGCCGCCGGCGGGGTAGCCCGAGGCGTTCACGATCTCCGTCATGCGCAGCGCCGCGAGCGGGTCCTGCGGGGGCGGCTTGAGCGTGATGGTCGCGCCGCACGCCATCGCGGGCGCGATTTTGTGCGCGGTGAGCAGCACCGGAAAATTGAAGGGGGTGATGCCGACGATTGGCGCCACGTCTCGCGTTCCGCGGTCTTCATAGCCCCAGTGCCTCCACCACGGGTTCCGCGATCGCGGCGTCCTGCACCCCGACTCCGGTCAGGTCGGCGACGGTAATCTCGTCCGGACGCTCCCGACCCGTGAGCCGACCGGCGGCGAGGTCGCCGAGCTCCCCCGTG
>JBOHSO010000319.1:0-2257 GCA_050921685.1 Gemmatimonadales bacterium | reverse complement strand
GGGTGTTCCAGTACGCGCTCGAGGGCCCGGGCTACTCTCCCGACCGGCTTCGCTCGATCCAGGATTTTCAGGTGCGCTACGCCCTGCAGTCGGTGCCGGGGGTGGCGGAGGTGGCGAGCCTCGGCGGGTTCGTGAAGCAGTATCAGGTGCTGCTCGATCCCCAGCGCATGTTGGCCTACGGCGTCACGGCGCCGCAGGTGATCGGGGCCGTGCGCGGCGCCAACCAGGACGTGGGCGCGCGTACGGTCGAGGTCGCGGGCTCGGACTACGCGATCCGGGGGCTCGGCTACTTCCGCGGGGTCGAGGACATTGCGGACGTCGCCGTGGGCATGGGTAAGGACGGACGGCCCGTGCGGGTGGCCGACGTGGCGCGCGTCACCATCGGCCCTGACCTGCGGCTCGGGATCGCCGAGCGGAACGGGCAGGGCGAGGCGGTCGGCGGGGTCGTCGTGATGCGCTACCGCGAGAACGCGCTCCGCGTGATCAACGCTGTGAAACAGCGGATCGCCGAGATCGCGCCGGCGCTCCCGCCCGGCGTGACCATCGTGCCGACCTACGATCGCTCCGATCTCATCCATCGCTCCATCCAGACGTTGTGGCGCACGTTGATCGAGGAGTCGTTCATCGTCGGGCTGGTGTGCCTGCTGTTTCTGCTCCACGCCCGGAGCGCCGTGGTGGCGCTCGCCACGCTGCCGCTGGGCATTCTGGCCTCGCTTGCGATCATTCGTTGGCTCGGGATCAACGCCAACATCATGAGCCTGGGCGGGATTGCGATCGCGATCGGCGCCATGATCGATGCGGCCATCGTGATGATCGAGAACCTCCACAAGCACATCGAGCACGAGCCCGACCGGCCGCACTGGGAGCGCGTGCTCGCGGCGGCCCGGGAAGTGGGGCCGGCGCTGTTCATGTCGCTCCTCATCATCACCATCTCCTTCCTTCCGGTGTTCACCCTGGAGGACCAGGAGGGCCGGTTGTTCCGGCCCCTGGCGCTCACCAAGACGTTCGCCATGGCGGCGGCCGCGTTGCTGTCGGTGACGCTCGTGCCGGTGCTGATGGGTTGGTTCGTGAAGGGCAAGATCCGATCCGAGGCGGCGAACCCGGTGAACCGGTGGGCCATTCAGGCCTACCGCCCCGTGCTGCGGTGGGCGCTCCGGGCCCGCTGGCTCGTGCTCGGCGGCGCGGTGGCCATCCTCGTTCTTACGCTCTTCCCCCTCTCCCGCCTTGGCAGCGAGTTCATGCCGCCGCTCCAGGAGGGCTCCCTGATGTACATGCCGAACACGCTCCCCAGCGTGTCGCTCACGATCCAGCGGCGCCTGCTCCGCGTCGAGGATAGCATCCTGATGACCTTCCCCGAGGTCGAGTCCGTGTGGGGCAAGGCGGGGCGCGCCAACACCGCCACCGACTGGGCGCCGATGTCCATGGTCGAGACCATCGTGAACCTGAAGCCCGAGTCCCAGTGGCGGCCGGGAATGACCCAGGACCGGCTGATCGCCGAGATGGACCAGACGCTCCGTCTCACGGGCGCTGTCAACACGTGGACGATGCCGATCAAGAACCGCACCGATATGCTGTCCACCGGCGTCCGCACGACCCTCGCGGTCAAGATCTTCGGGCCGGACCTCCAAACCATCCAACGCATCGGGCAGGACATCGAGCGCGTGCTCGCGCCGCTGCGCGGTACGGCCAGCGTGTACGCTGAGCGCTCGTTCGGCGGGCGCTACCTCGACATCCGCCCGGACGCGCGCGCGTTGGCCCGCTATGGGCTGACCACGGGGGACGCCCAGGAAGTGATCAGCCTCGCCCTCGGCGGCGAGGAGATCACGACGACGGTGGAGGGCCGCGAGCGCTACCCGGTGCAGGTGCGGTACGCACGGGACTTCCGCGATGACCCCATGACCATCGGCCGGTTGCTCGTGGGGAACGACGAGGGGGGGGGCCCGCAGGTGCCGCTCGCGCAGGTGGCGGACATTCGCTTCGCCCCCGGCGCCCCGATGATCCGGAGCGAGGGCGGCTACCTCTACGACCAGGTCTCCATCGACGTGCGGGGGCGGGACCCGGGGAGCTACGTCCGCGAGGCGCAGGCGCTGGTCGCGC
Source organism: Gemmatimonadales bacterium (assembly GCA_050921685.1). GTDB lineage: Bacteria > Gemmatimonadota > Gemmatimonadetes > Gemmatimonadales > GWC2-71-9 > DASTHG01. The sequence goes on along the minus strand of JBOHSO010000319.1, from coordinate 160 downwards.
GCGGGGTCGACCTCCCCACCGGCTACTGGCTGCGGTGGAGCGGCCAGTACGAGGCGATGCAGCGCGTCAAGGCGCGGCTGCGGGTCGTGGTGCCGCTCACGCTCGGCCTCATCGCGCTGCTGCTCTATCTCACCTTCGGCACCGTGACCGAGACCGCGAT
>JBOHSO010000318.1:0-3676 GCA_050921685.1 Gemmatimonadales bacterium | reverse complement strand
GCATCGAGCCGTGCAACAACCCCAGCGTCACGCCGGAGTAGCCGGGGTGGAGCAGGCTTCCCTGTCCCTCCACGAGCACGATATCGGCGTCCCGTGCCCCTTGCAGCACCAACTCCTCGGCCGCGCCCGCAATGAAGTCGGCTACCACGGCGTCCACGGCGATCCCCCACCCCTCGATGAAGATGCCCGTCTGTCCCGTGGCGACGAAGCGTGCCCGGTGGCCGCGCCGCACGAGGTCGTTCCGCACTTCGAGCATCGCCGTCATCTTGCCGACGTTGCAGTCCGACCCCACGGCGTGCACGACGTAGGCGTCGACCTCGCCGGCACGCCCGTCGGCGATCGGCAGATTGGGAGGCGGCTTGCGGGCGTCCAGGATCCGGACGCCCGTGTCGCGCGCCAGCGTCCCGAGCTCCGGGTCATCCGAAATGAAGGTGTGCAGTCCACTCCACACCTCGAGCTGCCGCTCGATCGCCAACCGAAGCCAGTCGCGCCATTCTTCGGGGAGACGGCCCCCGGCCGGCGCAATGCCGACCAGCACGGCCGTGGCCCCGCCGCCGAGGGCGAGCCCGCGCGCGAAATCCCCCACCACGGGGATCGCACCACCGAACCCCAGCACGTCCTGGACGGTCTTGCCCGCCTGCACGCGATCGAACACGCCGACGATGCGCTCCGGGAAGTAGCGGATGCAGGAGTTGGCGGTCTTCGACGTTTCCGGGCCGAATTGCCCATCGGCGATGACGAGGAATCGGTGCCGCGGCGGCGCCTTCACGCGCCGGCCCGCGCCTTGACGGCGCGTCGCTCCCCAGTCGTGCGCAGTACGGCGGGCCGCTCGACGGCGGCGTCACCGTAGATCTCCCCCTGCAGGATCTGGCGCACCAGCACGAGCGCCACCGCGAGGAACGGCACGGCTACCACGAGCCCGACGGCGCCCAGCAGCGTGCCCATGATCAGGACGCTCGAGATGGTGAGCACGGGCGGGAGCGCCACGTGCTGCTGCATGATGCGCGGCACCACGACGTTCGCCTCGAACACGTGCACCACGACCCCGAGCAGCAGCACCGCCACCACCTGGAGCCAGTCTCCCGTGCCGACCACGAACAGCGCCGGGACGATCGTGGAAACGAGGGTGCCGAAGAACGGCACGAGCGCGACGAGCCCGGTGAAGATCCCGAAGGCGAGCCAGTAGGGCACGCGCAGCATCCACAAGCCGAGGGCGGTCAGCGCGGCGAGGACCAGCATGGCGAGCAGCTGGCCCACGACCCACGCCCGCAAGGTGGCGCCCACGTCGCGCAGGATGCGCCCGGCCGTATCGCGGTGGCGGGGAGGGACGAGGGCGACCATCCCTTCGCGGTACAGGGCCGGCTGGCGCGCCAGGTACAGGGCCATGACCAGGACGCTCGCCGCTTCGATGAAGAGCTTGCCTCCGGCCGTGACGTATGGAAAGAGCGAGCCCCGCAGGAAGGTGGTGGCGTCGTTGACCAGGGCCGCGACGAGGCCGGACTGCGGGTCGGCCAGGTCGGTGCGGCGCAGCACCGGGTACTGGCTGGCCCACCGGGCGATGACGTTCTGGATATTGGTGAGCGTTTGCGGCAGCCCGCCGATCAGCGCCTGGGTCTGGTCGACCACCGGCGGCACGAGGAGCGCGCCGAGCCCCGCAAGCCCGGTGCCGGTGGCGAGGACGGCGATCGTCAGTCCAAGCCACCGTGCAATGCCAAACCGGCGCTCGAGGAGGTCGGTAATGGAGGAGAAGTAGAAGGCGAGCAGGACGGCGATGAAGACCAGGAGCAGGACGTCCACCACCTGAACGACGAACACGATGGCCAGGGCTGCAATGAAGAGCGCCACGAACGTGGCGCCCAACAGCCGAGACCGCCCGGCGTCGTCGTTCAGGAGCGGTGCTCGTCGTCGTCGACCAGCTCCGCTTCGGCGGCCCCTTTCCCCAGCTGCTTCGTGTCGGGAGGCGAGCCGGCAGCGAGCAGGCCCAAGCGCTGCTTCAAGGCAATGAGCTGCTGGTCGGCGTTCGTCTTTTCGAGGGCATGGAACTGCTGCATCAGCGAGTCGCCGGACAGGTCCTCGTTGACTTCGGCCGCGGCGATGAGCTTCCGCTCCTCATGCTCGATTTGCTCGGCCATGCGCTCGAACGTCTCGAAGGCGCTCTTGTCGGAGATCGAGGACATCGTCTCCTGGATGCGTTTGTGGGCCTCGGCGCGCTTGGCGCGGGCGATGAGGATGTTCTTCTTGCGCTTCGCCTCTTCGATCTTGTCGTTGAGCTGGCGCAGCGAGATCTTGAGCTTCTCGGTTTCCTCACGGTGCTTCACCCACGTTTCCTGCAGCTGCACCGCGCTCTGCACGTGCTCGCTGTACCGCAGCAACGCCTGTTTGGCGAGATCGTCGCGGCCCTCGCGCACCGCGAGCTCGGCTCGCTTTTCCCACTCTTCCGCGAGCTTCTTCTCCTGTTCCGCCTGGGCGGCCAACCGCTTTTCGTCCGCGATCGCGGAGGCCACCTGCTGCTTCGCCTTGGCCAGCTGGGTCCGCATGTCGACGATCAGCTGGTTCAGCATTTTTTCCGGATTCTCGGCGCGCGAGATCAGGTCGTTGATGTTCGACCGGAGCAGCGTCGAAAGACGATCAAGAATCCCCATGGCCCTTCCTCTTAGTAAGTGGGGCGCTCATCGCCCCGCGCCGAGGTTCGGTGCGCGCTTCTCGGCTAGCAGCCGCTCGGCGAAGTCGAGCCGGAAGTCCATCCTAGTCGCCCGCTCCCACGCGCCGCTCACGACTGCCCACCAGCATCCGCTCCGTGAAATCTAAGCGCTCGCCCAGCTCGGAAACGTGCGACGAGAGCAGCCGCACCTGCTCTTCCAGCGCCGCGACGCGGGCCTCCTCGCTCCCCGTGTCGCCCGCCACTCCCCAGCGGCGGCGGCGGCGCAGGCGGATCCCTTCGGCGATCGCCTCACCGATCGGCGAGTGGAAGAACCAGCGAACCACCAGCGCGAACACCACGATTCCCGCGATCCCCCCGATCAGGGGTATGATCTGGGACGCGAGGAAGTTCGGGTCCACCGGCATCGGCGGCAGCGGCGGGACCGGCGCTGGCGTCTGCATCACGAAGTTGCCGTACGCCCCCGTAGGATGTGCTGTTTCATCCGGAAACCCGATCGGGTGGCGACAAGCGATCGGCGGACGGCTTCCGGGCCAAGAGCCGCTCCGTAAAATCTACTCGCTCCGCGAGTTCCGCCACCTCGTGCCGCAACGACTCCACCGCCTCGAGCAGCTCTTCCTGTCCGGCTCCGCCCTTCGGCGCCGGCGGAACCGCCCTGTGGCTCAGCCGATCGGCGAGGGCCTTTCCCAGTGGAGAGAGGGAGATCATCCAGGCAAAGAAGCCGCCAACCGCAATGATCGGGATGAAGATTGCCATGGCGCCCGCATCCATACGCTCACCCTCCGCCCGGCCGCCCCAGCCGGGCGGCGTCGCGTTCCTTGGCCAGTAGCCGCTCGGCGAAATCCAGCCGCTCCGCCAACTCGCCGATTTCCGACCGGAGCTGGTGCAGCTCGCCGGTCAACTCTTCGCGCAAAGCCTTCATGTCCTCGCCAGCCGCCGTCCGCAGCGGGCCGCGTATGCGATCCGCCAGCGCCCGGCCGACGTGAAAGGCGAAGAGCGAGAGCACCACACCGCTCG
>JBOHSO010000317.1:0-1939 GCA_050921685.1 Gemmatimonadales bacterium | reverse complement strand
GCGGAAGATCTCTTTCGTGCGCCGGTCGTCCGCCGGGTCGCACGTGGTGTAGTCGATCGCCACCCCGGCGTGGTCGCGCACGGCCGCGATCGCGTCGCGAATCACGGCGAGCGAGCGGTTGCCGAGCAGGTCGATCTTCACGAGCCCGGCGTCCTCGGTGCCGTCCTTCTCGAACTGGATCGCGGGGACGGGAAGCACTCCCTGCCCGGTATCGATCTCCTTCGCCGCGTACTCGACGGGGACGTAATTCGTCAACGCGTCGGGGACGATCACCACGCCGCCCGGGTGCAGCGAGAGGTTGCGCGGCAGCCCGACGAGCGCTTCGGCCGCCCGCGCGATCTCGGGCCATGCCCCGCCCAAGGCGAGCGATTGGAAGTTGGGATGCGTTGCCAGCAGCTCCGGCAGCGGCCCACCGTCCGACCACGGGAGCCGCTTCGTCACCGTGGTGATCTCGGCCGCGGGCCGGCCGTACACCTTCGCCACCTCGCGCAGCGCCGCCCGTCGCTGGAACGTGACGTGGTTCGCCACCATCGCCGAGCGCCCCTCCCCGTATGTCCGGAACACGTATTCCAGTGCCTGGTCACGCTCGTCCCAGGGGAAGTCGAGATCGGCGTCCGGCGGATCCTTGCGGCCCGGGTTGAGAAAGCGCTCGAACACGAGCCCCTGCTGCAACGGATCCACGTGCGTAAGCCCGAGGCAATAGCTCACGATCGAGTTGGCCACGCTGCCGCGGCCGCAGTGTGTCGGGGCGTGCGCGACGATGTCGTGGACGACGAGGAAGTAGTCGGCGAACCCCTTGAGCGCGATGATCGCCAGTTCGTGCTCGATCCGCTGTCGAACTACAGGCGACAGCGTCTCGCCACCATAGCGACGCCTAGCACCCCGCTCGGTGAGCTCCCGTAATTTGCCGAGCGTGCCCGGGCCGTGGCTCGCAGGGAGGATCACCCGTCCGTCGGGCGGCTCACCCCGACAGCGCTCGGCCAGTGCCACGGTGTTGTCGAGCGCCTCGGGGCAGTCGGGGAAGAGCCGCGCCATGTCCGCGGGCGGCTTGAGCCAGGCATCGCGCGGCGCCACGGCGTCGGGAGGGATCGTCGAGAGCGTCGTATTGCGGGTGATGGCCGCGAGCAGCCGGTGGCGCGCGTGATCCTGCGGGTGGGCGAACGCGACGGCATTGGTCGCGACCGGCGGCAGCCCGTGCGCGCGGGCGAACGCCAGCGCGCGCTCACGCCCGCGGCCGGGGACGAGCTCGACGAAGAGGTTCTCGGTCCCCGACTCCCGGGCTACCCGATCGAGGAGATCGGGATCGCTCGACAGGATCGCCAGACCGGCACGATCAGCCGATAGCCGACGGCCGAGGACGAAGTCTTTCTCGCCGTGCCGCGCCGTCACCGCCCGGCACAGGCTCGCCCATCCGCCGGCATCGAACGGCAACAACACGACCCGCTGCGTCGCCGTCTCGAGCGACACCCCGTACACGGGCCGGAGGCCGTAGGCGCGCGCCACGCGCCGGAAGTCCATCGCCCCGTATACGCCGTTCGTATCGGTGAGGGCGAGCGTCGGTACCCCGCGCTCGATCGCGGCCTCGGCGAGCGCCTCGAGCGACGACGCGCCGATGCCGCCGCCGATGAGCGAATACGCTGAGTGGACATGAAGATGAACGAAGTCCATCGATTCGAGTGCCCTTCAGGGCAGCGCTCCACCGGGCGCACGCTTCAGCGTGTACCCGCAGGGGCGGCGCGCGCCGGTTTCACACCCTGAAGGGTGTGCCCGGTGGGACGCTGCGCTGAAACGCACGCGTTCAGTGCGCATACCGGATGCTCGCCGTTCCGTACCGCCGTCTGACGCGGTCGAGCGCCGTATTCAGTGCGAGGCGCCGCACCATCGGCGGCGCCGGATCGAACAGCGACAGCTGCACGTCGCTCCCCGCGCCGAGCAGCAC
>JBOHSO010000316.1:0-2326 GCA_050921685.1 Gemmatimonadales bacterium | reverse complement strand
GCGTGGGCCGCGACTTGAGCTCGGGATGGAACTGGCACCCGATATACCACGGGTGGTCCGGAAGCTCGATCATCTCCACCAACGAGCCGTCGGGCGAGAGCCCCGAACAGCGCATCCCGTATTCGGCGAGCACGTCGCGATAGGCGTTGGAGACCTCGTAGCGATGCCGGTGACGCTCGCTCACTTCGGTCGCATTGTAGACCTGGGCGACGCGCGAGCCGGGACGCAGGCGGCAGGGGTAGGCGCCGAGCCGCATCGTGCCGCCCATTTCCTGGATTCCTTCCTGTGAGCGCATCAGGGCGATCACCGGGTTCTCGCACTCCGGCTCGAACTCGCTGGAGTTGGTGTCGGGCAGCCGGCACACGTGGCGGGCGAACTCCACGATCGCGACCTGCAACCCGAGGCAAATGCCGAAGAACGGCAGCTGGTGCTCACGCGCCCACCGGATCGCTTCGACCATCCCCTCCACCCCGCGCACCCCGAAGCCGCCAGGCACGAGCAATGCATCGTGGGCGGCCAGCAGCTCACCCGCCGTCTCCGCGTCGGTGAACCGGTCCGAGGCGATCCAGTGGACGTCTACGCCCGCCTGGTGGGCGATGCCGCCGTGGATCAACGCCTCGTTGATGCTCTTGTAGCTGTCGGCGAGCTCGGTGTACTTCCCGACCACCGCGATGCGCACCCGCCGCACCGGATGGAGGATCTTGGTCACCATCGCCGCCCACGCCCGCAGGTCGGGCTCCTTGGTGTCGAGCTTCAGGCGCGCGCACACTTCCTTGTCGAGCCCCTGCTCGTGCAGCTTGAGGGGAATCTCGTAGATCGTGCGCACGTCGGGGCTCTCCACTACGCACCCAAAATCGACGTTGCAGAACTGGGCGATCTTGCGCTTCAGCTCCTCCGAGAGGGGCCGCTCGGTGCGGCACACGAGAATGTCGGGCTGGATCCCGATCTGCATCAGCTCCCGCACCGAGTGCTGCGTCGGCTTGGTCTTGAGCTCCGCGGTGGCGGCGATGAACGGGACCAGGGTGAGGTGGATGAATAGGGTATTCTCCCGCCCCACCTCCTGACGGAACTGACGGATCGCCTCGAGGAACGGCAACGACTCGATGTCGCCCACGGTTCCACCGATCTCGGTGATCACGACGTCGTGGTCGGGAGCGAGACGCCGGACGGCGCTCTTGATCTCGTCGGTGATGTGCGGGATCACCTGCACCGTCGAGCCGAGATACTCGCCGCGGCGCTCCTTGGTGATGACCGAGAGATAGATGCGGCCGGTGGTGACGTTGTTCACCTGGGAGAGCGAGCGATCGATGAACCGTTCGTAGTGCCCGAGGTCGAGGTCGGTCTCCGCGCCGTCGTCGGTCACGTACACCTCGCCGTGTTGGAACGGCGACATCGTGCCCGGGTCGACGTTGAGATACGGATCGAACTTCTGGATCGTGACCTTGAGCCCGCGCTCGGCGAGCAGCCGCCCCAGCGACGCGGCGGCGATCCCTTTGCCGAGCGAGCTCACCACCCCGCCGGTCACGAAGATGTACTTCGTCGAGCTCACGGACTCACCTCCCTCGGTTGTCGGGCCAACGCCTCCTCGGCCCATTGCAGGTCCGCGGCCGTATCGACCCCCGGCGCCGGCGCCTCGTCGAACAGCGCTACGCCGATCGGGATACCGTGCAACAACGGCCGCAACTGTTCCAAGCCCTCCCACCGCTCGGCGGGCACCGGCGGCAGCCGCACCCAGCGCTCCAACGCGTAGCGGGTGTAGCCGTACACGCCCACATGCTGGCGATAGGCGACCTGGCCCGTCCCGTCGCGGTCGAACGGAATGGGGGCGCGCGAGAAGTACACCGCATGGCCCCCGGCTCCGACCACGACCTTCACTCGATTGGGATCCCCCGCCTCACGCGGCTCGAGCGTTCCCGCGGCGGTACCGATGGGATCGCCACGCCGCACCCGCTCCAGCGTACCCTGCAGCGCCGCCGCGGCAACGAGTGGTTCGTCCACCTGTACATTCAGGATGAGGTCATAGCCAGTATAGTCTTTCTTGGCAATGACTTCGGCGATGCGCTCGGTGCCCGATTGGTGCCTCGGCGAGGTGAGGACTGCCTCGAACCCGCCACCACGCGCGACGGCGGCGATTTCGTCCGCATCGGTCGCCACGACCACGCGGTCACACACCGCGAGCTCGGTGAGGCGGCGCACCACGTGAAGGACGAGGGGTTCTCCGGCCAGGAGCCGGAGCGGCTTGCGAGGCAGTCGGCTGGAGCCCAGCCGAGCGGGAATGACGCCGAGGACGGGCACGGGTGAAGATACAAAATCTGTGCCGCGGGAA
>JBOHSO010000315.1:0-5906 GCA_050921685.1 Gemmatimonadales bacterium | reverse complement strand
GCTGGGGGTCGCGCGCGACACGCCCGAATCGTTGCGCGAGCACATCGCCCGCGCCGCCGGCGCCGACGTACTCGTCTCCACCGCCGGCGTGAGCGTGGGTGAGCACGACCTGGTGCGAGCGGTGCTCGCCGAGCTCGGGTGCCACATGAAGCTGTGGCGCGTCCGAATGCGTCCCGGCGCGCCGCTCGGCTTCGGGCTGCTCGGGGCCACGCCGTGGATCGGCCTCCCCGGCAATCCGGTGAGCACGATGGTCACCTTCGAGCTGTTCGTGCGCCCGGTGATTCGGCGCCTGCTGGGGCACGCGCGGCCGTTCCGGCGCACCGTGCCGGTCGTCGTGGAAGAGGCGATCACCCTGGGGCCCAAGCTGCGTCACTACCTCCGCGCGGTCGTCCGCCCTCGCGAAGACGGCTCGCTGGGAGCCCGGTTGACCGGGCCGCAAGGCTCGGGCATCCTCACGTCCATGGCCCTGGCCGACGCCCTGCTCATCGTTCCCGAAGACCACCCCGCGGTCCCGGCGGGCGAGACGTTGCGCGCACTGGTGCTCGACGACCCGCACCACACCGCCGAGCCGAGTTTCTGATGCCCCACAGCGCGGGCGACATCGGCCGCATGCTCCAGGAGCTGCTGCTCGTGTTCACCTCGGTGCTGTTCATCGTGGACCCGTTCGCCGTCGTCCCGAGCTTCCTCGCGATGACCGCGCGCGACGCGCCTCCGGTGCGACGGGCGCACGCGCGGCGTGGCGCATGGACAGCGGCCATCACCCTCACGCTGTTCGCCCTCGGCGGCAGCGTGATTTTCAAGGTGTTCGGCATCACGATCGGGGCGTTCAAGATCGCCGGCGGCGTGCTCATGGGTCTCAACGCCCTCGACATGGTGCAGGCCCGCCGCAGCCACCAGCGCGAGACGCCCGTCGAAACCGCCGAGGGCATCGAGAAGGAAGACATCGGCATCATGCCGCTCGGCGTCCCGATGCTCGCCGGGCCGGGAGCGATCTCGACCGTGATGGTGCTGGCGCTGGGGTCCAAGAGCACGATCACGACCATCGCGCTGTACCTCTCCATCGCCCTCACCGCCTACGTCTCGTACGTGACCCTCGCCGCGGCCTCCTTGGTGGAACGGCGACTCGGGCAGACGGGGATGCGGATCCTCACGCGGTTGATGGGGCTCGTGCTGTGCGCGATCGCCGCCCAGTTCATCATCGACGGGATCCGCTCGAGTCTCGGGTCCGGGTGACCCGGCCGGTCGCGCTCTGCCTCGCGCTGCACCTGGTCCTCACCCCGAGCGCGCCGGGACAGCGAGTCACCGTCGAGTGGGGAGCCCAGGCGATCCCGACCCTCGCCTGGGCGAACGTCGTCCCGGGCGACCGCTCACTCGCCGAGCTGCGCCTCGTGCAGCCGGTCGCGATGCTGCATGCCGGCCTCTGGGGCGGCCGGCTCCGGCTCGTGACCACGGTGAACTTCGAGAAGTACACCCTGCTCCACGGCGAGCTCGCCCCGGGCAACTGGGGAGAAGGCTTCGCCGACCGGCGTCACCCCCACACCGTCGTGCACGAGCTGATGCTCGTGGCGCCGGATCTGCTCGGGCGGCTCGACGGCGGCGTCGCACTGTTCCTCGCCGCGGGAAAGGGGTTCGTCCCGTTCGGCACCGACGACCCGATGGTCCGACCCCCGGTGCGCTTTCCCGTCAACCACCACCTCGCGCAGGTGCTCGAGCGGGCAGTGGCGATCGTAGGCGTCGAGGTCGGTCCCGTTGCGCTCGAAGCGGCGCGGTTCAACGGCGACGAGCCCGTCTCGCCCGGCTCCTGGCCCGCCTGGGACCGGTTCGGCGACTCGTGGGCCGTCCGACTCACGGCCACGCCCTTCACCGGCCTCGAGGGGCAGGCATCCTACGCCGGGGTCGCCTCTCCGGAGAACCGTCCGGGAAGCGGACTGGACGATGCCAGGACGAGCATCTCGGCTCGGTGGGACCGGGGAGCGGTGTACGCGCTGGTGGAATGGGCGCGCACGTCGGTGAGCCACGGTGTGTTCGTCTATCACTCGATGCTGGTCGAGGCGGCCGTGCGACGTGGACGCCATCGGCGCTACCTGCGGGTCGAGCGGACCGAGCGGCCGGAGGAGACGCGACGGTTCGAAAGCCTGTTCCGGACGGTCCGACCGCTGTTCGACAACTCGATCCTCGGCATCACGCGGTGGACCACCTTGACGGTCGGGGACGGGCTCGAGCTGGCCCGGACCGGCCCGGTCCGGGTCACCGCCTTCGTGGAAGCATCCGCCGTCGGGATCGCAAAGGTCGGGGGCGGGGTATTCGATCCTATTCCCTTCTACGGTCGGGAGCGGGGCGTCACGGTGAGCCTCGGGGCGCGCCTCTCGGGCGGGATGCCGATGCACCGCATGGGCCGATATGGCCGCGCCGGCGGGATGCCGTCGCACACCGATCACCAGGACGAGGAGCGATGATGCGGCGCTACGCGATCGCGGTCGGTGCGGCGGCGCTCGCGGCGTGCGCCGGTGAGACCGCCGGACCGGGTGCACCACCCACCGACGTGAGGCTCGTTGCCTCCGTGCCGATCCCCGCCTTTTACGGCATCCACGACATGGTGGTCCGTGACGGACTCGCGTTCGTGTGCGCGTGGGACAGCGGGATGATCCTGTTCGACGTGGGCCACGGCATTCGCGGCGGCTCCCCTTCCCAGCCGGTGCGGGTGAGCCAAGTCGTGACTCCCGGAGGACAGGTGCACAACGCCTGGTGGTTTCACAACCCCAACGGCGAGAAGCGGTATCTGTTCATCGGAGAAGAGGGCCCAGGGAAGATCGGAGAAAGCTCCTCGGGTGACATCCACGTCGTCGACGTCGCGGACCTGACCCAGCCTCAAGTGGTGGGGTCCTTCCATCTCGCCGGCGCCGGCACCCACAACTTCTGGATGGACGAGAGTGCGCAGATCCTCTATGCCGCCTACTACAACGGCGGCGTGGTGGCGCTCGACGTCTCGGGGGCGCTGCCGGGTGATCTGTCGAGCCGGCTCATCGACTCGATCCGTCCCGGCGGGACGGACAGCACGTTCGTGTGGGGCGTCCAGTTGTACGACGGCTTTCTCTACGCCATCGACATGTTGACGGGCCTGTGGCGGCTCAACACGGTCGGCGGGAGCCTGAGCCCAGCCGGCGGCGGGCGAAACGTGCCGGAGCGATTCAGCTCGGACCTGTGGGTCGCCAATGGCTACGCCTACACCGGCACGTGGGGTTACCGGGGCCTCAGGTCCGGCAACGCCGTCAAAGTCTGGCGACTGCGCCAGACCGGCGGCCCGTTGCTGGTGGATTCGGTGATCACGACCGGCATCACCACGGTGAGCGACGTCGAAGTCAACGCCGACGGCAAGCTGCTGATGTTCAGCGCCGAGGGCGGCCCGGGCGCGGGGTTCTACTTTTACAGCTTGGCGGATCCTGCCAAGCCGACGTTCGCGGGCAACTACGGCGTCGCGGACAACACGCAAGGCATCCATACCGCGACCTTCGCCACGATCAACGGGCGCACCTACGCCTTCGGCGCGCGGGATCCGAGCGCGCCGGCGTTGCTGATCCTTGACGTCACGAGCCTGATTCCGTGACACGGCGCTCCGCGGCGATTCTCGTCACTGGGGCGGTACTGTTCGCCGCCGGCTGCTCGAACGATGGCTCCGGACCGCCGAGCCCCTCCCTGCTCGAGGTGGTGGGTGGTGATGCACAAGCCGATACCGTCGGACGGACCCTGGCGATCGTCTACGTGGTGCGGGTGCGGAACCCCGACAGCACGCCGGCCGCCGGAGTGACCGTCGTGTGGGAGGTGACGGGCGGCGCCGGTACCATCACCCCCACCTCGGCCAGCGACGGCGCTGGACTCGCCCGGGCGATCCGCACCCTCGGCATTGTCGCGGGGCCGCAGACCGCCACGGCCACCGTGGGCGGCGCGTCGGTCACCTTTACGGCCGCCGCCCTCCCCGCAGCACCAGCGGCACTTGTGAAAAACGGGGGCGATGCGCAGCAGGGCCCGGCGGCGACACCCCTCCCGGTGCCGTTCTCGGCGGTGATCCAGGACCAATACGCGAATCCTGTGGCAGGGGTCACGGTGAACTGGAGCGTCACCGCGGGCGGGGGCGCGCTGTCCGTCGTGGCATCGACAACAGACGGGACCGGGACCGCCCGCACCACGCTGACCCTCGGCGACAGCGCCGGACCCAACGAGGTGAGCGCCACGGTGGCGGGAGTCGCAGGCAGCCTGACGTTCACCGCGACCGCGATCGTCCAGCCGGTGCTGGTCACGACCCTGCCAATCCCGCAGAACTACGGCATCCACGATACCTTCGTGCGCGACGGCCTCGCGTTCGTGAGCGCCTGGAACACGGGGGTGCTGATCTACGACGTCGGCAACGGCATCCGCGGCGGATCGCCCGCCAACCCCGTCCTGGTGGACAGTCTCGCCACCGCGGGGGGCCGGGTGCACAACGCCTGGTGGTTCCACAATCCCACAACCACCGAGAAGCGATACCTGTTCCTCGGCGAGGAAGGCCCCGGGGCGATCGGCGCCACCTCGTCGGGCGACATCCACGTCGTGGACGTCTCCGATCTCGCCAATATCCAGGAGGTCGCGTTCTTCCGCCTGCCGGGCGCCGGCACGCACAACTTCTGGATGGACGAAGCGAACCTGATTCTGTACGCCGCCTACTACAACGGCGGCGTGGTGGCGCTCGACGTCTCGGGGGCCCTGTCGGGCGATCTCGCGTCCCGGATGATCGACACGATCACGTTCGGGGCGAGCAACACCTATACCTGGAGTGTCCAGCTATACAACGGATCCCTCTACGCCACCGACATGTTGTCGGGCCTGTGGCAGCTCAACACCAGTCTGGGGACGCTGAGCGTCGCGAACGGCGGCGGCAACGAGGCGGGGCGGTTCAGCTCCGACCTCTGGGTCGCCAACGGCTATGCCTACACCGGCACCTGGGACCACTTTCGCCGCACGGGGCTCGCGGGGAGTCTGCTCAAGGTGTGGCACCTCGACGGCACGGGCGTCCCCGTCGCCCGGGATTCGATTCTCGTGACGAACGTCGGCGCGGTGAGCGACGTCGAAGTCTCGCCGGACGGAAAGCTGCTGATGTTCAGCACCGAGAGCGGCACCAACGCCGGCTTCTGGTTCTATTCCCTTGCCGACCCGGCGCGCCCGAGCTTCATCGCCAACTACCTCGTCGGCAGCGGCGTGCACACCGCCACGCTGGCGCGGATCGGCGGCCGGCTGTACGCGTTCGGCGCGAAGAACCCGAATGGTGCGGCGTTGATTATTCTAGACGTTACGAGTCTGGACCCGTAAGGAGCCTTTCCATGCGCGCCATCGTTCTGCTCGTTTCCGCTGTTGGCGGGTTCACCATGTCAGCCATCGACTCGGCTCCACCGGCCATGGACATCAAAGAATGGCCGGTCCCCTGGGCCCAGACGTATACGCGCGACCCCTACGTCGCGCCCGACGGGCGGGTGTTCTTCTGCGGCATGAGCGGCAATTACGTGGGCGTGCTGGATACGGTGTCGGGCGAGTTCAGGCGGTTCGATCTGCCGAACCCCGCCAATCCCCACAACCTGATCGTCGACGCGAAGGGCATCGTCTGGTATGCGGGGAACCGCGGGAGCCACATTGGCCGGCTCGACCCTGCGACCGGGAAGGTGACCACGTATCCGATGCCCGACGCCGCGGCCCGGGACCCGCACACGCTAGCCTGGGATCCCAACGGGGACATCTGGTTCACCGTCCAGGGGGGCAACTTCATCGGCAAGCTCACCGTGGCCACCGGCGCCGTCCGCCTGGTGGCGGTCCCGACGCCGCGGGCGCGCCCGTACGGCATCGTGGTGGAGCCCTCCGGCCGGCCCTGGATCGTGTTGTTC
>JBOHSO010000314.1:0-5876 GCA_050921685.1 Gemmatimonadales bacterium | reverse complement strand
ATGTCCCCGTCGGACGCCCGCCTCGCGCTGCAGCGGCACGCGACCAGCAAGATCCGCGCGGCCGCGGATCTGATCGGCGTCGGCACGTTCGGGTTCCGCGGGGAAGCGTTGCCCGCCATCGCGTCGGTTTCCCGGTTCGATCTCGAGACCTCGGCGGGCGGCGCGAGCGGCATCCGGCTGCGGGTGGCGGGGGGCACGGGGGACGGCGTGGAACAGGCGGTGCGGCAGCGCGGCACGACCGTCACGGTGCGCGGGTTGTTCTACAATATGCCGGCCCGCCGGAAGTTCCTGCGCGCCCCCGCCACCGAGACGCGTGCGGTCACGGAGGTGCTCACCGTGCTCGCGCTCACGCGCCCCGAGGTGGCCTTCACGCTCACCAGCGAGGGCCGCGTGCTGTTGGAGGCCCCCGTTGCCGCACGCCCGATCGACCGCGTGCACGCGTTGTGGGGTCGCGAGCTGGCCGACACGCTGCTGCCGATCCACTACCGCCACGGGGCGCTTGAGATCACCGGGTTCGCGCAGCGCCCCTCGCAGGCCCGACCCGCCGGCCGCAAAGGGTATGTGTTCGTGCGCGGGAGGCCGGTGAAGGACCCGTTCCTGCTGCGCGCGGCGGAGGCCGGCTACCGGTCCGCCATCGCCCCGGGGGATCGACCCTCCCTCGTGTTGTTTGTCGATCTCCCGGGCGATGCGGTGGACGTGAACGTGCATCCGGCGAAAGCCGAGGTTCGGTTCCGCGATCGCCTGCAGGTGGAGCAGGTGGTGCAGGAGGCGGTCCGGGCGGCGCTCGCCCCGCTCGAGTCCGCTGCGCCGCTGGCGGGACGCCTCGCGTCGGAGGACGGCGGCCCGGTGCTGCAGGCGACACCGTGGGAGGGGACGGGAACGGTTCCCGCCGGGGTGCCAGCCGAGCTGTTCGCCGTTCCACCGTTCGGCGGCGGCGGGCGAGGCCCGGCACCGCTCCAGGTATTCGATACGTACCTGCTGTTTCAGACCGACGACGGCGTCGCCATTGTGGACCAGCACTCGGCGCACGAGCGGGTGCTGTACGAGAGCGTCATGCGCCAGCTGGCGGGCGACGGCGCGCCGGCGCAGCGGCTGCTGTTGCCGCTGACGCTCGAGTTCGCGGCGCCCGAGCTCGAATCGATCGACGCGCACCGCGAGCTGTTGCAGCGCGTGGGGTTCGAGCTTGAGCCGTTCTCCGGTCGAACCGTGGTCGTGCACACGGCTCCGAATCCGCACCCGCGCTTCGAGGCGGCCCGCTGTCTCCAGGAGCTCGTCGCCGATCTGGCGGGCGGTCGCTTCGGCGGCTGGGCGAACCGGCTGGAGCGGTTCGCGGCGACGTTCGCCTGTCGTGCGGCGATCAAGGCCGGTCACCACCTCGACCCCGATGAAGCGCGCGAGCTCGTTCGGCGGCTACTGGCGGCGACGCTGCCCGCCCACGACGTGCACGGGCGACCCGGTATCGTGCAGCTGCCCAAGGGGGAGCTGGAGCGGCGGTTCGGACGGTGAGGCTGCTTCACTCATGACTCCCCCTCGCCCGCTCACCCCCGTCCTCGTCGGTCCGACTGCCGTGGGCAAGACGGCCGTGGCCACCGCGCTCGCCGATCGCGTTCCCCTCACGGTGGTCTCGGCCGATGCCCGACAGGTGTATCGACGCCTCGACATCGGGACGGCGAAGCCCGGCCCGGACCTGCGCGCGCGCGTCCCGCACCTAGGCCTCGATCTGGTGGAGCCGGGCGAGCGCTACAGCGCGGGCCGATTCGCCCGCGAGGCGCCGGGTTGGCTGACCGAGGTCCGGGCCACTGACCGGCTCCCTCTCGTGGTAGGGGGGACGGGATTCTACGTCCGCGCGCTCGTCGACGGCCTGTTCCACGAGCCCTCGCTCGACCCGGCGCGGCGCGAGCGCCTTCGAGGGTGGACCGCCGCGCTCTCCGGCGCCGACCTGGCGCGCTGGGCCTTGCGCCTCGATCCGCGCTTCGCCGGTGGCGGGCGCCAGCGGGCCGCGCGCGTGATCGAGGTCGCCCTGCTCACGGGGCGGCCGTTGTCTCTGTGGCAGCGCATGGCCCGCGCCACGGGCGTGATGCGGCCCTGGTACATTGTGCTGACATTGCCGCGCGAGCTGCTGCGGCGCCGGATCGCCGAGCGGGCTGATGCGATGCTCGCGGCGGGACTGGTCGAAGAGGTGCGCGCCGAGCTCGCGCGCGGCACGGCGCCCGATGCCCCGGGTCTCGACGGCGTGGGGTACCGCGAGGTGGTCGCGATGCTCGGCGGCCGGCTCGCTCCGCCGGACCTGCGGGAGGCCATCGTGCGTTCGACCCGCGCTTACGCCAAACGGCAGGAAACGTGGTTCAAAAACCAGCTGCGCGTTCGGCCGCCGGCCGTCGGCACTCGGCCGGACGACGTGTGGATGGCGGACGCGGCACGCAACCCCGAGGCTGTCGCCGCTGAACTCTTGGAGCGCTGGCGGGCCGTGTCTGCCGACGGCCGCTAGCCGAAGGCCGAGGGCGCCTCTGTGAAGATCGGCATCACGCTCTACCCTACCTACGGCGGGTCCGGCGCCGTCGCGACCGAGCTGGGGCTCGAGCTCGCGCGGCGTGGGCATGAGGTGCATTTCATCTCATACGCGAGCCCGTTCCGGTTGCGCGGGGTCACCGAGCGCGTCGCATTCCACGAAGTCGTCCCCGCGGACTACCCGTTGTTCGAGCATTCACCGTACGCGTTCGCGCTCGCGGTGAAGCAGCACGAGGTGGCGGTGCGCGAGGAGTTGCAGGTGATGCACGTGCACTACGCCATTCCGCACGCCGCCACGGCCTGGCTCGCCAAGCAGATGCTCGCCGAGGAACGGGACCTCAAGATCGTCACCACGCTGCACGGTACCGACATCACCCTGGTCGGCAAGGACCCCTCCTACTTCAGCCTCACCAAATTCTCGATCGAGCGGTCCGATCGCGTCACGGCGGTGTCCGAGTTCTTGCGCCGGGAGACCTACCGCACGTTCGGGTGCGATGGCTGCGAGGTGCAGGTGATCCCGAACTTCATCAGCCCGGCGGAGTACTTTCCGGCTCCCGATGAGGCCACGCGCTGCCGCCTGGCCCCCGCCGACCACCGCGTCATGATCCACGTGTCCAATTTCCGGCCGGTGAAGCGCCTGCTGGATGTGGTGCGGATGTTCGCCGGCGTGCGCAAGGCGCTGCGGGCGACCCTCGTACTCGTGGGCGACGGGCCGGACGGCGAAGCGGCGCGGCGCGAAGCGGCACGGCTCGGCGTGAAACGGGACGTACGGTTCTTTGGCCGCGTGGACGACGTCGCCGACATTCTGCGCGGCGCGGACCTGTTCCTGCTGCCGTCCGAGACCGAGTCGTTCGGGCTCGCGGCCCTCGAGGCGATGGCGTGCGGCGTACCGGTCATCGCGACCAGCGTGGGCGGACTCCCCGAGGTCGTGGTTGAGGGGGCCTCGGGGTTTCTGGTGCCCGTGGGGGATGTGGCGGCCATGACCGAGCGCGCGATCGAAGTGCTCACCGACGCCGCGCGCCTTGCCGCGCTGCGCCAAGGCGCGGTGGCGCGCGCCGCGGATTTCTCGACCGAAAAGGTCGTCCCGCGATACGAGCGGCTGTACGAGGACGTTTTGGGTGACTGACGGCTGGCGGCTGCTCCGGGTCCACAATCTGCTCCTGGCGGCGGCCGGCGTGGTGGCCGGGGGGTGGATCGCGCTCGGCGCGGTGGCGCTCCCGAAGCTGCTGGCGTTCGCCGCGGTGTCGGGCGCCGGTCTCGGCGCGGCGGGCAACGTCGCCAACGATCTCCACGACGCCGCGGCCGATCGGGTGAACCGTCCCGCGGGCGAACGTCCCATCGCGGCAGGACGTGTGGCCCGCGACACCGCACACCTCCTCGTGTGGCTCGGGACGCTCCTCGGCCTCGGGGCCGCGGCGCTCGTGTCCGGGTGGCAGCTCGCAGTCGGCATCGCCGCACTGGTCGTGATGCTCGGGTACTCGCCCTGGCTCAAGCGCTATGGGCCGCCGGGAAACCTCGCCGTCGCCGCCGTGGCGGGGCTGCCGCCGTTCTACGGCGCGCTGGCGGTCGGCCGGCCCGCTGCCGGCCTCGTGCCTTGGGTGCTCGCGGCCTGGATCCACTTGGCGCGCGAGATCGTGAAGGACCTGCAGGATGAGGCCGGCGACCGGTTGGTGGGACGGCGCACGCTGCCGCTTCGGGTCGGCCGGGTGATGGCCCAGCGGATCGGCTGGTGGATCTGTCTCGGCTTCGTCCCGCTCTCGGTCGTCCTGCCGTTGGTCGCCCAGTATCGGCCAGCGTACTTCGCCGTCCTGGTGCCGGCGCAGCTGCTCATCCTGCTGGCCGCGTTTCGGCTGCGGCGCGAGCGGTTTGACTCGGCGAGCCGGTGGCTCAAGCTGGGCATGGCAATCGGGCTGGTGGCACTCGTATTGGGGGGCAGAGCGTGAACTACTGGCAGGGAGTGGTGCTGGGGCTGGTGCAGGGGCTGACGGAGTTCCTTCCCGTGTCGAGCTCCGGGCACCTTGTCCTCGCCGAGGCGTTGATCGGTTTCACGCCGCCGGGCGTGTTCGTCGAAGTCGTGCTGCACGTGGCGACGCTCGGCTCGGTGCTGCTCGTGTACGGGCGCCGGCTGTGGGAGATCGCGCGCGGCCTGTTGCGCTGGTCGCCCGAGCCTGTCCACTACGTGGTGCTGCTCGTGGTGGCGACCATTCCGGCGGTCGTGGTCGGCCTATTCCTCAAGCGTGCGATCGAAGCGCGGTTCCATTCGCTGCCGTCGCTCGGGGTCGAGTTCATCGTGACCGGAATCATCTTGTGGTCCACCCGGTGGTTCACCGGGGACCGCGCGGTGCCGAGCGTGGGTGGCGCGTTGGGCATCGGCCTGGCGCAGGCGTTTGCGATTCTGCCGGCCATTTCCCGCTCCGGCGCGACCGTCGCGACGGGCATGTGGCTCCGGATGGCCCCGGCCGCGGCCGCCGAGTTCAGCTTTCTCCTGTCGGTGCCGGTCATCGCCGGCGCCGCGCTGCTCGAGGGGCGTCACGCCACGGTGAATCTCGCCGAGGTCGGGCTCGGGCCATTGCTGCTGAGTTTCGTGGTCTCGTTCGCGAGCGGGGTGTTTGCCATTCGGTTCCTGGTGGCGTTGCTGCGCCGGGGCCGCTTCTACGCGTTCGCGCCGTACTGCTGGGCCGTGGGGGTCCTCACTATCCTGTACGCCCTGTGGCGGGCGTGACCCTCGACGACCTCCCCGCCGCCGTGCTCGCCCGGCGCTGGGGAGTGCCGCAGTGCCACCTGGCGGCGGTGGCGGCGTCGACCCTCGACCAGGTGCACTCGCTTGGGGCGCAGGGAGCCCCGCACGGGACGGTTGTCGTCGCTTTGGAACAGACCGCCGGCCGGGGGCGGGATGGCCGGGAGTGGCATTCGCCGCCGGGCGGGGTGTGGCTCAGCGTGCTGCTGCGCGCCAGCGGCGCGGCCCCCGGCATCGTGTCGATCCGGGCCGGGCTGGTGCTCGCCGACGTGGTGGACGAGATGGTGGGAGCTCCGGTGGCTCGGCTCAAATGGCCCAACGACGTCCTGCTGGAGGACCGGAAGCTCGCCGGCGTGCTGTGCGAAGGGCGCTGGCAGGGCGATGCGCTGCAGTGGCTGGCGGTCGGTCTCGGCGTAAACGTGGCCAACCCGCTCCCGCTGGCAGTTCGTCGCAGCGCCATCGCCCTCGACGAGGTCGTGCCGGGCGTGCGTCGCCTCGACGTGCTCGATCGACTCGTGCCGGCGCTGGCCCGGCTCCCGGCCCACGGCGAGCGGCTCACGGAGCCGGAATGCGCCGCGTTCGCGTCGCGGGACTGGCTGCGCGACCGCGTGCTCCGACGTCCGGTCGCCGG
>JBOHSO010000313.1:0-3567 GCA_050921685.1 Gemmatimonadales bacterium | reverse complement strand
CCATTACGGTGGCCGGCGACCGCGCCAGCGGTACCGGAGTCACGGTGGGCACGCCGGCCTACATGAGCCCCGAACAGTCCGGAGGCGAGGCGGTGGACGCCCGGAGCGACGTGTACTCGCTCGGGTGCGTGCTGTACGAGATGTTGGCGGGCGAGCCGCCGTTCACGGGTCCGAGCGATCAAGCCATCCTCGCTCGGGCGATGCACGAGCGACCCCGCTCTCTGCGAGTGGTGCGCCCGACCGTCCCCGCGGTCGTGGAGCGCATCGTGGCGAAGGCGCTCGCCAAGGTGCCCGCCGACCGCTTCGTCACCGCCACCGAGCTCGCCGAGGCGCTGCGCCATCGGGAGGTCGGCGGCCGCGTGGAGCGCCGGCGTATCTGGATACGGGCTGCGGCGCTCACGCTGTTCGTCACGTTGCTCGCGGCCGGTGTGGCTTGGCTCGGTTGGGGTCGTCGCACGAGCCCGACGGTCGTGGCGCTCGATCCAAACCGGATCGCCGTCCTTTACTTCGAGAACCCGGGCGGGGCCCTCCGACCGGTGGCCAACGGCCTCACGGAGCACTTGATCGACGAGCTCGGCCGGGTGGAGGCGCTCCAGGTGATCCCGCCCGCCGGCGTGAAACCCTATAGCGGCCGGAGCATTCCGTTGGACAGCGTCGCCCAGGCGCTACGCGTCGGCACCGTCGTGGACGGCAACGTCGGACGGCACGGCGACAGTCTGCAGGTGACCGTCCGGCTGATCAACGCCGAAACCGGCGAGCAGCTCCAGAGCACCACCCTCGCGCGTCCCTGGGGCGACCTGTTCGCTTTGCAGCGGGACATCTCCCAGGAGGTGGCGCGCACGCTCCGGGTGCGGCTCGGTCGGGAGATCGAGTTGCGCGAGCGCCGGGCGGGCACGCGAAGCGTGATCGCCTGGGAGCTCGTCCGCCAAGCCGACGACCTGCGGCAGGACGCCGAGGCACTGCAACGGATCGGTGACCGCCGCTCCGCCTCGCGAATCGCCGAGCGGGCGGATTCATTGCTCCGTCAAGCCGAGCGGCTCGACCCCCGATGGACCGAACCGATCGTCCAGCGCGGCTGGTTGGCTCGGTTTCAATCGGATTTGTCCTTCGACGAGCGAGCCAGCACCGCCTCCGACTCGACCGTCGAAACCGGACTCCCGCTCCGGCGGAGCCAGGTGGCCTGGCTGCAGGAAGGCCTGCGTGACGCCGAGCGGGCGTTGCGCGTCAATGCGAACGACGCCAAGGCGCTGGAGCTCCGGGGCTCGCTCCGATTCAATCTGTGGAGCGCCCGTGACGGGGAGCCCGGGGACGCCGCCGGCTTGATCGTCGGTGCCGAGAACGACCTGCGCGCCGCCGTCAGTCTGGACCCCGGCCTCGCACGCGCGTGGAACGCGCTGAGCCTCGTGTATCACCAGAAAGGAGACTTCGCCCAGGCCGTGGTGACGCTGCAACGAGCCCTGGAGGCCGATGCGTACTTCAGCGACGCACCGAGGAGCATCCAGCTCCTGATGTTCGCATCGCTGGAAGGCGGCGATGTCCGGCAGGCGACGTCCCTATGCGAGACCGGCCGGGCCAGTTTCCCAGACCACCCAGGGTTCTGGGAGTGCGAGCTGACGATTCTCCAGTGGTCAGGGAGCGGCGCGCGGGTCGTGGCGCGGGCGTGGCGCCTGGTGCGCGAGATCGACGTCCGAGACTCGGCGAACGTTCTCGGCAGCTGGGCCTTCCGGCGTCTGATGGTCGCCGCGGTGCTGGCGCGGTCCGGAATCGCCGACAGCGCCAAGAGCGTGATGCGCGCGGTGCGTGGCTCGGCTCCCAACCCCGCTTTGCTGGACGGCATCGAGCTGTTCGAGGCATACGTGTACGAGTTGCTGGGCGAGCGTGAAACCGCGCTCCACGCGCTGCAGACCTTCGTTGGTGCGAACCCACAAAGCCGGACCTACGTGGCCCGGACCCGCTGGTTCGAGCCCCTGCGAGGCGATTCTCGGTTCCAAGCGTTGGTCGCAGTCCCTGGAAGGCCGACCAACAGGGACAGCACCGGCCGGCCGTAGCGCTGGCTGGGCGGTGCTGCTCTTTCCCGTCTGCCACCGGAGTCACCGTTCCGGTGCGGTTCGGATGTACGCCTCGAGCGAGTCGCGCAGCATCGCGGCGTAGGCCGGACCGCTCAGCGCCGTATAGTAGGGAAGCACGAACTTGTCTATCGCGGACATGGTAAAGAACACTGCGTCCAGCTCCATCGGGTCCGCCGTCATACGCCACGGCGGTCCCGAGTGCCGGTACGCAACGATGCTCACGCTGTCCAGGTCCTTGACAAACACTGGTCCCCCTTCACTTGGCCGCCAGCGAGCCAGCCAACACGGGAAGATCGTCGGCCAACAGCGCGGTCGCGCCAGGAACACGATGGGCCGTCCCTGATCCTTGGGCGAACGGTACGGCCCGAACTTCCCGT
This sequence comes from Gemmatimonadales bacterium, assembly GCA_050921685.1. Taxonomy (GTDB): domain Bacteria; phylum Gemmatimonadota; class Gemmatimonadetes; order Gemmatimonadales; family GWC2-71-9; genus DASTHG01. Next base: position 1,121 of record JBOHSO010000313.1, on the reverse strand, counting down.
ACCGCTGATGTGACTTGCGCTGGACAGAGTCTCGGACCAGAACCGCTTCGTCGGGATTCGCAAACACGCCCGCCACGTTGTGCGGAGGATCGAATGCCGCCACGACGTAGACCCGCTCCCCGGTGCGATAGCCGTCCGCCGCCGCCGCGAGCCGCCGCAACAATGACGCCGACAACGGCTCCGTGTCCGGCGGAGTCTGTGCCGGCGCCCGGGCGGCACCGGCTCGCGGTCCGCGCCCCCCGAGAATCACACTCACCGAGCCGAGCAACAGCACTGCGGCCGCAAGTACCGGCCAGGCACGTCTTGTCGTGACCATACGCGTTCCCCTTTTCGGTGTGACGGGTGGGCGGTAAGCGGCTTGAGCGTACGCCAGCCGTACGCCCTCCGCCAGCACCGCCGACCCAACCCCTTGGCTTCGGCGCAGTTGCCCACTAGCTTGGGGGCTCCGGATGGCGGATCTCACGTTCTCCCGCGGCCAGCTGCTGCTGCTCGCCGGCACGGCCAACCGGCCGCTCGCCGAGGAGATGGCGCAGAATCTCGGGCAGCCGCTGTGCGCGCTGACGATCCGTCGCTTCGCCGACGGCGAGATTTTCGTCAAGATCGACGAGAACGTGCGCGGGCGGGATGTGTTCATCATCCAGCCCACCAACCCGCCGGCGGAGAATTATCTGGAGCTGTTGCTCCTGATCGACGCCGCCCGGCGGGCGAGCGCCGCCCGGATCACCGCGGTGCTGCCCTACTTCGGGTATGCGCGCCAGGACCGCAAGGACCAGCCACGCGTGGCGATCGGCGCCAAACTGGTGGCGAATCTGATCGAGGCGGCTGGTGCCGACAAGCTGCTGGGTATGGACTTCCATACGCATCAGCTGCAGGCGTTCTTCGACATCCCGGTCGACCACCTGTACGCGGCGCCCGTGCTGACGCGGTACTTCCGTAGCCTCGATTTCGAGGAGCCGGTGGTGGTGGCGCCCGACGTGGGCGCGGCCAAGATGGCGCGCGGTTTCGCGCGCCGGCTGGGTGCGAGTTTCGCGATCATCGACAAGCGGCGGCCGGCCGCGAACGAGGCCGAGGTGATGCAAGTGGTGGGTGAGGTCGAGGGGCGGCCGTGCATTGTCGTGGAT
>JBOHSO010000312.1:0-3420 GCA_050921685.1 Gemmatimonadales bacterium | reverse complement strand
GCCCGGCGCAGTGCCGCGCTGTTCGGCGCCCGCGCGCCGCTCGTCGACGCTCTGGTCATCGGCCGGCGTGCCGAACTGGACGCGGACGTGCGCGAGCGGTACGCGCGTTCGGGGCTCGCGCACCTGTTGTCGATCTCCGGCCTGCACGTCGGCTTTGTCGCGGTCTGGCTCGGGCTGGCGTTGCGCCTGCTCGGCCTGCCGCTCCGCTCCCGGCTGGTCGTGGCGGCGCTCGCCGTCTTCGCCTACTGTTGGTTGCTGGGATTCCCCGCGCCCGCCACGCGGGCCGGGCTCATGCTGGCCATCGATGGGATCGCGCGCCTGCGGCAACGCGTCGTCGCGCCGCGTGGCACCGTGGCGCTCGCCGCGCTGTGCGTGCTGGTCGGCGACCCGTGGGCGCTCCGCTCGGTGGGGGCGTGGCTGTCGGTGAGCGCCATCGCCGCGGTCATCTGGGCGGGGCGCGCGGTCACGAGCCCGGCGCCGCTTCGGCTGCTCGCTCCCGCGGTGGCCGCGACTCTCGTGACCGCCCCGATAACCGCCTACGCCTTCGGCACCGTGGCGCCGATCGGGATCGCTGCCAACCTCGTGGGCATTCCCCTCGGCGCGATCGCGGTGCCGGGCGTGATCTTCGCCCTGGGGCTCTCGGTCCTGCTCCCCGGGCTCGGCGTCTTGTTGGCCGCCGGGTCCGGACTGGTGCTGGCGCTGCTCGACATCGTCGCGGAGCTGGCGGCGGGAGTTCCGGGTGGACACGTCGTGTCCCCGCCGGGCTGGCCGGCCGCGCTCGTCTGGACCAGTGTGCTCGGAGTGGCGTGGTGGCTCTGGAACACGCCGCGCCGGCCGTGGCTCATCGCCGCGCGCCTCGCTTTCGCGGTCGCCGTCTCGAGCTGGGGCTCGTTGCTGTGGCGCGCGCCCCGTGACGGCGAAGGCGTTCTTACCGTACATTTTTTGGACGTCGGGCAGGGCGACGCGGCGGCGCTACATACCCCTGCGGGGCATTGGGTGTTGATCGACGGGGGGCCGCGTTCGCCGGCGGGCGACGCCGGACGCCGCGTGGTGCTGCCGTTTCTCCGACGTCTGGGCGCCGGCTCGTTGGCGCTCGTCGTGATGACGCACGGCCACGACGATCACCTGGGCGGCCTGCCGGCGGTGATCGAGGCGTTGCCGCCCAGCGTGGTGCTGGAGCCTGGGGAGCCGCTCGGTCGGCCGTCGTACCTCGAGTTCCTCGCCGATGTGGAGCGGGCGGGCGCCACCTGGCACCCGGCGCGGGCGGGCGATCGCGTGGAGCTGGACGAGGTGACCTTCCAGGTGCTGAGTCCCGACAGCGGCTGGGTCGCCCGGCAGGAGGACGTGAACGAGGAAAGCGTCGTGCTGCTCGTGACCTATGGCGCCACGCGGCTGCTGTTCATGGGCGACGCGGGCGTACCGGTCGAGGCGCAGTTGGCCGGGCGGGTGGGGCGGGTGGACGTGTTGAAGGTCGGCCATCACGGCTCGCTCACCGCCACGTCGGACGCGTGGCTGCAGGAACTGGCGCCCCGCGAAGCGGTGATCAGCGTCGGGGCGCGCAACACCTACGGGCATCCCGCGCCGCCGGTGCTGCAGCGGCTCGCGCGGCACCGGGTGGCGACGTTGCGGACGGATCAGCTGGGGACCATCACCTTTACGACCGACGGTCACCGTGGACACTTCAAATTCCGTCGTCACCATTGAGCGGTTCATCATCGAGCAGGAGCGGCAGTTCCCCGAGGCGACGGGCGAGCTGTCGAACCTGTTGTACGACATCTGCCTCGCTGCGAAGATCATTTCCCGCAACGTGCGCCGCGCGGGGCTCGCCGACATCCTGGGCGAGCAGGGGACGACCAACATCCAGGGCGAGCTGCAGCAGAAGCTCGACGTGTTCGCCAACGAGACGGTACGCAACAGCGTGCAGCACACGGGACGCACCTGCGTGCTTGCCTCGGAAGAGGACGAGGAGCCCGTCCCCGTGCCCCCCGGCCGGCCCGTCGGCAAGTACGTGCTGTTGTACGATCCGCTCGATGGCTCGAGCAACATCGACGTGAACGTGCCGATCGGCACCATCTTCTCGATTCACCGCCGGGTCACTCCGGAGGGTGGGCCGGGGACGCTGGAGGACTGCCTGCAGCCGGGACGCACCCAGGTCGCGGCCGGCTACATCCTCTACGGGTCCAGCACGATGCTCGTGTACACCACCGGCTACGGCGCGCACGGCTTCACCCTCGAGCCGTCCATCGGCGAGTTCCTGCTGTCGCATCCCCACATCCGCACGCCGGTGGTGGGCAAGTACTACAGCGTGAACGAGAGCAACTGGCGCCGGTGGAGCGACGGAGTGCAGCGGGCGGTCGCCGCGTTCAAGAACGGCGAGCAGGGCGTGGCGGCGAAGAACGCCCGATACGTCGGCTCGCTCGTCGCCGATTTCCACCGCAACCTGCTGTCGGGCGGGATTTTCCTCTATCCCGCCGACACCAAATCACCCCAGGGGAAGCTGCGGTTGCTGTACGAGGCGGCGCCCCTCGCCCTGGTGTCGGAGCAGGCGGGCGGGCTCGCCACCGACGGACGTCGCCCGATCCTCGATATCCCGCCTCAATCCCTGCACCAGCGGGTGCCGCTCGTGATCGGGAGCAAGCAGGACGTGGAGCTGGCCACGCGGATTCTCTCGGCGGACCCGCCCGGCTTGTGAGCGAGCGCAGGCCGGTGTACGGCCCCGCCGATTGGGGAGGGGATCCGGGAGCGGACCTCGGCGCTCCCGGTGCGTTTCCGTTTACCCGCGGCCCGCATCCCACGATGTACCGCGGCCGGTTGTGGACGATGCGCCAGTACGCCGGGTTCGGCACCGCCGAAGAAACCAACACGCGCTTCCGCCACTTGCTGGCGGCGGGGCAGACGGGGCTGTCGGTCGCGTTCGACCTGCCCACGCAGATGGGCTACGACTCCGACCACCCGATGGCCGAGGGCGAGGTAGGCCGCGCCGGGGTGGCGATCGACACGGTGGACGATCTGGAGCGGCTGTTCCACGAGATCCCGCTCGACCAGGTGTCCACCTCGATGACTATCAACGCCACCGCCGCGGTGCTGCTGGGGATGTACGTGGTGGTAGGGGACGAGCAGGGGGTGCCGGCCGGGGCGCTCCAGGGGACGGTCCAGAACGACATTCTGAAGGAATACATCGCGCGCGGAACCTACATCTATCCGCCCGAGCCGTCGCTGCGCCTGGTGGTCGACGTGTTCCGGTTCGTGACCGATCAGGACATGAAGTTCAACCCGATCTCGATCTCTGGCTACCACATCCGGGAGGCAGGCGCGACTGCCGTCCAGGAGGTCGCGTTCACCTTCGCCGACGGGCTCGAGTACGTGCGCCGCGCCGTGGCGGCGGGGCTCGATGTGAACCGCTTCGCGCCGCGGCTGTCG
>JBOHSO010000311.1:0-5327 GCA_050921685.1 Gemmatimonadales bacterium | reverse complement strand
GTCGCAGGCTGTTCAGGACCACGCTGAGGCTGGACCAGGCCATCGCGGCACTCGCCATCACCGGAGAGAGCAGCAGGCCCGTCACGGGATACAACACTCCCGCCGCGATGGGAATGCCCAGCACGTTGTAGATGAACGCCCAGAACAGGTTCTGGCGGATCGTGCCGAGGCTACGGCGGGACAGCTCCACGGCCGCCACGACGCCCCGCAAGTCGCCGCGAATCAGCGTCACGTCCGACGCTTCCATGGCGACGTCGGTGCCGGTGCCGATGGCGATCCCGACGTCGGCTTGGGCGAGGGCCGGCGCATCGTTGATGCCGTCACCCACCATCGCGACCACCTGACCCTGCCGCTGCGCCTTCTTCACCAAATCGGCCTTCTGCGACGGCAGCACCTCCGCAACCACCTCGCCGATGCCGACTTCCTTTGCCACCGTCTCGGCAGCGCGCCGGGAATCGCCCGACACCAATTGGACGCCGATCCCGAGCCCCATGAGCCGGCTGATCGCCTCCTTCGCCGTCGGCTTGATCGGATCGCTGATCGCGATCACCGCATGCACCGTGTTGTTCACGACCACGATCACCGGGGTGCGGCCGTGCACGGACAAGCGCTCAGCATCCTGGGCCAGACTCCCGAGCTCGAGGCTCCGCTCGCGCGCGTGACGAGCCGAGATGACTTCCACGATCCGTCGATCCACCGTGCCGCGGACGCCGCGTCCTTCCATGACGGCGAACTTCTCAACGGGCAGCAGCAACACCAGACGATCCTGAGCCGCCTTGACGATCGCCTGGGCGAGCGGGTGCTCGGAACGTTGTTCAACCGACGCGGCCCAGCGCAACACCTCGGCCGCGGCCACCGGCGTCCCGTCGGGCTTGCGCGCCGTCACGATGTGCGTGACCGTCGGCCGCCCCTCGGTGACGGTCCCGGTCTTGTCGAGCAGCACGAGCTTCACCTTCGACAGCCGCTCGAGCGCCTCGCCGCCGCGGATCAGGATGCCGTGTTCGGCGGCGCGCCCGGTGCCCACGAGGATCGCCGTTGGTGTCGCGAGGCCGAGCGCGCACGGGCAGGCGATGATCAGAACCGTCACCAGCGCCACCGTTGCGTACAGCGCCGCCGGCGCGGGGCCGACATCAAACCAGAGCACGAACGCGGCGATACCGATGGCGATGACCACCGGCACGAACACTCCCGCCACGCGGTCCGCGAGGCCCTGGATCGGTGCCTTGGAGGCCTGCGCCTCCTCGACGAGCCGGACGATCTGCCCGAGGGCGGTGTCCTTTCCCACCCGCGTGGCGCGAAACGTGAAGCTGCCGGTCGTGTTGACCGTGCCGCCGATCACCTCGTCGCCCGGCCTCTTCACCACGGGCATCGGCTCACCGGTCAGCATCGACTCGTCCAGGGTCGACGAGCCCTCGGTGATCTGGCCATCCGCGGGAACGCGCTCCCCCGGTTTCACCACCACGAGGTCGCGCACGTCGACCGCGGCCACCGGCACGTCCACGGTGATGGTGCCCCGATAGACGTGTGCCGTGGCGGGGGTCAGCGCGGCGAGCCGCCCGATCGCCGCCCGGGTGCGGCCCTTGGCGCGCGCCTCGAGCAGCCGGCCCAGCAGGATCAATGCGATGATCGCCGAGACTGCCTCGTAGTAGACGTCGGCCGCGAGACCGGCGCTGCGAAACAGCTGCGGCACGAGCGTCGCCACCACCGAGTAGAGGAACGCGGCCGCGGTCCCCAGCGCGATCAGCGTGTTCATGTCGGCCGTCCGGTGGCGGAAGCCGCTCCACGCGCCGCGCAAGAAATCCCGCCCGGACCAGAGCAGCACCGGTACAGTCAGCCCACCGAGCACGAGCTTCACCATGGTCTCCTCCAGCGGCAACGGGGCGGCATCGCGCAGCCGCATGGCGAGCGGCATCAGCAGGCGGCCGAGCAGATCGACGTGTCGGAGCGAGCCATCCCCGCCGTCTCCCGGGACGAGCAGCATCGAGCCGAGCATCGCGATGAGGGCCACCGCAGCGGCGAGTGCGAACTTCCACGCGAGGGTGCGGACTTCGCCCCGACGCGCCAGCCGCTCACGCTCCATCGGATCCTCCGCCGCGATCGGCTCGGCGACGAGGAATCCGACCGTCCGCACGGCCCGCTCCAGCTGCTCGGCGGTCGTCGCGCCGGGCACGTAGGTGACGGTGACCGTCTCGGTGGCCTGATTGGCCAGGGCACGGATCACGCCGGTGACGCGCAGCAGCTCCCGCTCGAGCCCGGCGACGCTCGGCGCGTAGTGGAGATCGGTGACGCCAAAAGTGACCCGCGCCTGCCCGCACTGGTAGCCCGCGTCGCGCACCGCCTGCACCAGCTGGGCCACCCCGATCTGGGCGTCGTCGTAGTCGACCGCCGCCTTGCCGGTGGCGAAATTCACCGTCGCCCCGGCGACCCCGGCGGCTCCGCCTAACGCCTGCTGCACGGTGGCGGCGCACGAGGCGCAACTCATGCCCTCGACGGGCAGGAACAGGCGCTGCCTAGCCATGGAAGCGGTGCGGCGACGCGGCGGGGCGCCGATCGGTGACCGGCTCGACCACGAGCAGTCCCTTCAGCATGGACATCCCGCAGCGGAACGGGAACTCCCCCGGCTCGCTGGGCGTGAACTCGACGGCCGTCGTCTGGAAAGCGGGGAGCGATTGGTCGATCCCGAACCGCTCGAACACCACGCGCTCGGAGCAGTCCGCGGTCTCGTCGCGATAGAACAGCAGGCGGACCGGCTTGCCCGCCTGCACCAGGATGGTGTCGGGGGTATAGCCCCCCTTCACCGTGACCGCGATCTCCTGAACGCCCCGTGCGAGCCGGGCGGCCGTGGCGGGCCGGCGGGAGAACAGGAAGTACCACAGCTCCCAGGCGATGGCGCCGACCCCGAGCGCGGTGACGACTACCTGCGCCATGGTCACGCCGGCCGCCCTATTGCGCCTGGATGCGCATCCGGTAGAAGGACCGCCATACGAACACGACCGAGACCGCGAGGAACAGCCCCGCCAGCACATGGGACACCCCCGCGCCGCGCTCGGCCGTCAGGGATACCGCGAGCTCGACCGCCAGCAGGCCGAACAGCGTCGTGAACTTGATGATGGGATTCATGGCGACCGACGAGGTGTCCTTGAACGGGTCGCCCACGGTGTCGCCGACCACCGTCGCGTCGTGCAACGTGGTGCCCTTTTGCTTGAGCACCGTCTCGACGACCTTCTTCGCGTTGTCCCACGCGCCTCCCGCGTTGGCCATGAAGATCGCCTGGAACAACCCGAACAGCGCGATCGAGATGAGATACCCGATGAAGAAGTACGGTTCGACGAACGCAAAGGCGAGGGTCGCGAAGAACACGGTGAGGAAGATGTTGAACATGCCTTTCTGGGCGTACTGCGTGCAGATCTCGACCACCTTCTTCGAGTCGGCGACGGACGCCTTCGTCACGCCTTCCAGCTTGATGTTCGCCTTGATGAACTCCACCGCGCGGTAGGCGCCGGTGGTGACCGCCTGCGTCGAGGCGCCCGTGAACCAGTAGATCATGGCGCCGCCGGTGATCAGCCCCAGCAGGAACGGCGGGTGCAGGATCGACAACTTCGCCAGGAACTCGGGCTGCAGGCCGTGGGTGAGCAGCACGATGATCGAGAAGATCATCGTCGTCGCCCCGACGACCGCCGTGCCGATGAGCACCGGCTTGGCGGTCGCCTTGAAGGTATTGCCGGCGCCGTCGTTCTCCTCGAGATGCGCCTTGGCCGCGGCGAAGTCCGCGTCGAATCCAAAATCCTTTTTGATCTCCGCCTGCACGCCCGGCCGCTGCTCGATCAGCGACAGCTCGAACACCGATTGGGCGTTGTCGGTCACCGGCCCGTAGGAGTCCACGGCGATGGTCACGGGCCCCATCCCGAGGAAGCCGAACGCCACCAACCCGAACGCGAACACCGCCGGAGCCATCATGAGGTTCGTGAGTCCGAGCGAGCTCACACCGTAGGCGACGGCCATCAGGAGCAGCATCGCCAGGCCGAGCCAATAGGCGCTGAAATTCCCCGCGACGAACCCGGACAGGATGTTGAGCGACGCGCCGCCCTGCTGCGAGGAGGTTACGATCTCGCGCACGTGCCCCGAATGCATGGACGTGAACACCTTGACGAGCTCCGGGATGATCGCGCCGGCGAGCGTGCCGCAGGTGATCACGGTGGAGAGCTTCCACCACAGCGTGGGGTCGCCGCCCAGGTCGGGGATGAGCAGCCACGACACGCCGTAGGTCAGGGCGATCGAGATGAGCGAGGTCAGCCACACCAGCGTCGTGAGCGGCGTCTCGAAGTTCATTTTGTCGGCCGCGGCGAACTTCGCCCGGGCCACGGCGTCGTTGATGAAGTACGACAGCCCCGACGCGACGACCATCATCACGCGCATCACGAAGATCCACACGAGCAGCTGGACCTGAATCGCCGGCTGGTACACGGCCAGCAGGATGAAGGAGATCAGGGCCACACCCGTCACCCCGTAGGTCTCGAACCCGTCGGCGCTCGGCCCCACCGAGTCTCCCGCGTTGTCGCCCGTGCAGTCGGCGATCACGCCGGGGTTGCGCGCGTCGTCCTCCTTGATCTTGAACACGATCTTCATCAGGTCGGAGCCGATGTCGGCGATCTTGGTGAAAATCCCGCCCGCCACCCGCAGCGCGGCCGCTCCCAGCGACTCGCCGATCGCGAACCCGATGAAGCACGGGCCGGCGTAGTCACCCGGGATGAACAGCAGGATGCACAGCATCAGCAGCAGCTCCACGCTGATGAGCATCATGCCGACGCTCATCCCCGCCTTGAGGGGAATCTGGTAGGCGGGGAACGGCTTGCCCCGGAGACTCGCGAACGCGGTGCGGGAGTTGGCGAACGTGTTCACCCGGATCCCGAACCAGGCGACGCCATAACTCCCTCCGATGCCGATCACGCTGAACGCCAGAATGATCGCGACCTTCGTCGCTTCGAAGTGCTGCAGCGCCCCGAAGTAAAACGTGATGATTGCGCCGATGAACAGCCACAGGACCACGAGGAACTTGCCCTGGGTGACGAGGTAGGTCTTGCACGTCTCGTAGATCAGCTCGGAAATCTCCCGCATCGCCTGGTGCACCGGGAGATTCCGGAGCTGCCGGTAGATCACGAGGCCGAACAGGAGGCCGAGGGCGCACACGGCGAGTCCCCAGAGGAGCAACGGGCGCGAGGTGCCAAGGTCGGGAAGCACGAGCGCGGCCTCGCCCCCCGGCGCGTGCTGCACGGGGGGCGTCGCCACGGCTCCGGCGGCCGGTTGCTGCGGCTCCTGCGCCCACGCGC
>JBOHSO010000310.1:0-7471 GCA_050921685.1 Gemmatimonadales bacterium | reverse complement strand
GCGCTGTTCGACCAGCGCCTCACTTCCGCCATGATGGGGGTCTTGGCCGCGGTTGCGCTGCTCCTCGCGAGCGTCGGGGTGTACGGCGTGATGGCGTTCTCCGTGAGCCAGCGCACCGCCGAGCTGGGCGTGCGGGTCGCCCTCGGCGCGCGGCCCGCCGACATCCTCCGGCTGGTGGAGCGTCAGGGGATGCTTCCGGTCGCGATAGGGGTCCTGGCCGGGACGGCGGGCGCGCTGGCCGTCACCCGCGCACTCGGGAGCCTGCTCTTCGGAGTGACGCCGACCGATCCGCTCACCTTCGCCGCCGTAACGGCGTCGCTGGCAGGCAGCGCGCTCCTCGCCCTCTACGTCCCGGCGCGCCGGGCGATGCGGGTGGATCCGATGACGGCGTTGCGAAGCGAATGACCGAGGCGGTGATGGACCAGACGCTCGATCAGGCGCTGGTGCGCCGCCTCGACAAAGAGCGCGGGGCCGCCTCGCTGCTCGGCGTGTTCGGCGGACTGGCCCTGGCGCTGGCGGCGCTCAGCCTCTACGGCGTCATGGCCTACGCCGTGACGCAGCGCACTCGCGAGATTGGCGTCCGCATCGCACTCGGCACGCACCAGCCGCAGGTGCTGCGGCTATTCATCGGCGCAGGCATGCGACTCGCCGCTATCGGGATCGGGATCGGCCTCGCACTTTCCGCGGCGATCACCCACGTGGCGGCGCGGTTCCTCTACGGGGTCGGGGCCACGGACCTGCCCACGTTCGCCGCGAGCGCGTTCGTGCTGGCCCTGGTTGCCGTCGCGGCGAGCGCCTTCCCGGCGCGACGGGCGATGCGGGTCGATCCGATGGTGGCGCTCAGGTACGAGTGATCGGAAAGGGCTTCGGATGGGTGGTTTGATGCAGCTCAAGAATCTGGAGAAATCGTTCGCCCAGGGGAACGGGCGTCAGTACGTGCTGCGCCAGATCTCGCTCGAGGTCGCCGCCGGGGAGTTCGTCACCATCATGGGCCCCTCGGGTGCCGGCAAATCCACGTTGCTCGCGGTGCTCGGCATGCTCGACGGCGAGTGGACCGGCGAGTACCACTTTGAGGAGCATGCGGTCCACGAGATGAAAGTCAAAGAGCGGGCCGCGCTCAATCGCCGCAATGTCGGATTCGTGTTCCAGCAGTACCACCTGCTGGACGACCTCACGGTCGCGGAGAATCTCGACATCCCGCTTTCCTACCGGAACGTGAGCCGGGGCGAGCGCCAGTCGCTCGTGGCGGATACGCTCGACCGGTTCGGCATCGTCGCGAAGAAGGATCTGTACCCGCGCCAGCTCTCGGGCGGGCAGCAGCAGCTGGTGGCGGTGGCGCGTGCGGTGATCCATCGACCGGCGCTGCTCCTGGCTGACGAGCCGACGGGCAATCTGCACTCGAGTCAGGGCAAGGAGATCATGGACCTGTTCCGGGAGCTCAACAGCGCCGGCACCACGATCGTCCAGGTGACGCACTCGGAACCGAACGCCGCATACGGCGATCGCGTGATCCAGCTGAAAGACGGATGGATCGTAAAGGAGGAAAACGGTGGATAAGCTGTGGCAAGACCTCCGCTATGCCGTCCGCACCCTCTCCAGGACGCCGGCAGTCACCCTCATCGCCGTAGTGACGCTGGCGCTCGGCATCGGCGTGAACACCACGGTGTTCAGCTGCGTCAACGCGCTGTTCCTGCGTCCATTCCCTTACGGCGACCCACTGCGACTGGTCGCGCTGCGCCAGGATAATCCGTCCCGCGGCTGGACGGGGAACGAGGTCTCGCATCCGAACTTCGTCGACTGGCAGGCGCAGGCCCGGTCGTTCCAGGGGATAGCGGCGCATTACGGCTCCTCGTTCAACCTCGCCGGCGGCGATCGGCCCGAGCGCATCGAGGGCGAGGCGGTGTCCTGGAACCTGTTCGGGCTGCTGCGGATCGCGCCCATGTTGGGCCGTGATTTCACAGCGCAGGACGGCCTGCCCGGAGCTCCACCGGTCGCCCTGTTGAGCGCCGCGCTGTGGCAGCGTCACTTCGGGGGCGACTCGGGCATCGTGGGTCGCACTATCAGCTTGAGTGGGCAACCGCATACGGTCATCGGCGTGCTCCCGCCTCCGCACCAGTTCCCCGCGGACCAGCAGCTGTGGGTGCCCATCAGGGAGGGCCTGAGCCGGTCGCGTGGGATGCACTACCTCGAGGTAATCGGGCGACTGCGCGATGGCGTAACGGTCGACCAGGCGAATGCCGAGCTCGTCACGCTCGCGGGACGCCTCGAGACGCAGTACCCCGAGGACAACGCGGGCTGGAGCGCCAGCGTGGTGCCGCTGCGGGAGCACGAGGTGGGCGAATACAAACTGGTGCTCCAGCTCATGATGGCGGCGGTGGCGTTCGTGCTGCTCATCGCGTGCGCCAACGTCGCCAATCTGCTACTCTCGCGGGCCGCCGCGCGCCACCGCGAGATCGCGATCCGGGCCGCTTTGGGAGCCGGGCGGGTGCGGATCGTGCGCCAATTGCTGACGGAGAGCGTGCTCATCGCCCTGGCCGGGGCCGCCCTCGGCCTGGTGGTCGCGTTGTGGGGCCTCGATCTGATCGTGGCCGCGGTGCCGGCGGACAAGCCGTTCTGGATGGTGTTCTCGCTCGACGGCCGTGTGCTCGCATTCACCGCGGCGGTCGCGATCGCGACCGGCGTGCTGTTCGGGCTGGCGCCCGCCCTGCACGCCGTTCAGACCGACCTGCACGAGTCTCTGAAGGAAGGATCGCGCAGCGCGGGGACCGCCGGCGCCCGTCAGCGGCTCCGGCACGCGCTCGTGGTCGCCGAGGTCGCGCTGTCGCTCGTCCTGCTGATCGGCGCCGCGCTGATGATCCGCAGCTTTCTCCTGCTGCAGCGCGTGAACCCCGGGTTCGACCGGAGCAACGTGCTCTCCGTTTCGGTCGTGCTCGCCGGCACCAAATACGACTCCGCCCATACTCGGACGGCGTTCTACACCGACCTCCTGCCGCGGCTCGCCGCCCTGCCGGGCGTGCTCGGCGCGGCGGCGTCGTCCGCCCCGCCGCTCTCCGAGCGCAGCTCCACGTCGTCGTTCACGGTCGAGGGCCAGCCGACCGAGCCGGGTCAGGAGCCGAACGGCTCGTGGCAGGCCGTCACGGCCGGCTACCTCGGGCTGCTGGGGGTTCCCATCCTGCGAGGGCGGGACGTCACCGAGCAGGACGTGCGCGATTCGAGCCTCGTGGCGGTGATCAATCGGAGCATGGCCCGACGGTTCTGGCCCGCGGAGGACCCGCTGGGAAAGCGGTTCCACTTCGGGAGCGCCGACGAGGCGGACGCGCCCTGGATCACCGTGGTCGGCGTGGCGGGAGACGTGCGCCACCGCCGGCTGAGCGAGGCGCCGGCCAATCAATTCTACATCGTATTCCCGCAGGCGCCGTTCCGGGGCATGGTGCTGCTGGTCCGGACGGCGGCGGAGCCCGTAGCGCTCGCCCGTGCCGTTCGGGAAACGGTCCGGTCGGCCGATGACCAGCTCCCCGTCTATTCGCTGCAGTCGATGGAGCAGCTGTACCGCTCGTCCATGTGGGAGCAACGGCTCTACGGCTGGATGTTTGGTGCGTTCGCCGGTGTGGCGCTGCTGCTTGCCGTCGTGGGCCTGTATGGCGTGATGGCCTACATGGTCACGCTCCGCACGCACGAGATCGGCGTCCGCATGGCCCTCGGCGCCGAGCGCGCGAACGTGCGGCGTCTCGTGGTGCGGCGCGGGTTGCGGCTGGCCGCGATCGGCATCGGGATCGGTCTCGTAGGAGCGATGGCCGTGACCGGGACGCTGCGCGGGTTCCTGTTCGGTGTGACGGCGACCGACCCGGTGGTGTTTCTGGGCATCGCACTGCTGCTGACCGCCGTCGCGCTGGTGGCGAGCTACCTACCTGCGCGGCGCGCGGCGCAGGTCGATCCGGTGATCGCATTGAGGTCCGAATAGATGGACGACATCCTCCAGCATCGGCTCGGGAAGCTCCCGTACGGGGTGGCCTCGCGCGAGCGCTCGTCGCTTGCTTCGGGCCGGCGCGGCGCGCGGCGAATACCGAGCCGATGACGGCGTTGCGAAGCGACTGACGTCCTGGGAGGCGCTCCGTGGACTTGTTGCTGCAAGACCTTCGCTATGCCGCCCGGCAGCTCGCGCACCGCCCGGGCTTCACGCTGGCGGCCACGCTCGCCCTCGCGCTCGGCATCGGGGCCAACACAGCGATGTTCAGCGTGGTGAACGCGGTGCTCGTGCAGCCCCTGCCGTTCGTCGACCCCAGCCGACTCGTCGTGCTGTACGAATCCAACCCGACTCAGGGGGTCGAGCGCGAAGACCTGGCCGCGGAAACCGTCGCCGATTGGCGCCGGGACGTGTCGGGCCTGGACGGCATCGTCACCTGGATCTACTGGGGGCTGGCGCTGCAGGGGGACGATCGCGAGCCGGAAGACGTGCTCACGGTGCGCGTGTCCCCGAACCTGTTCACCGTCCTCGGCGTGTCGCCCCTGCTGGGCCGAGGGTTTCTGGCCGAGGAAGCGGATCCCGGCCGCGGCCGCGTCGTGGTCGTGAGTCATGCGTTCTGGGTGCAGCGCCTGGGCGCCGATCCGAGCGCCGTCGGGCGCTCCGTCGTGCTCGACGACGAGCCGTACCAGGTAGTCGGCGTGATGCCGCCTTCGTTCCACTTCCCGGACGACGAGAAGGTGGCCCTGTGGACGCCGCTCGTGTACTACCCGTTCGAGACGCGCAGCCGAGCCCAGCGGATGTTCAACGGGCTGGGCCGGCTCGCGTCGGGCGCGACGCTCGATGGGATTCGCGCGGAGCTGGCGACGGTTTCCGCCCGACTGGCGACCGAGTTTCCCGCTACGAACCGCGGCTGGGCCGCCACGGCGCTGCCCGCGAAGGATGTCGTCACGGGGTCCGCACGCGAGCCGCTGCTCATTCTGTTCGGGGCGGTCGGGTGCGTGCTGCTCATCGCGTGCGCCAACGTCGGTAACCTGCTCCTGGCACGGGGTACGGAGCGCCAGCGCGAGCTGGCGGTCCGGTCAGCGCTCGGCGCCGGGCGCGGCCGGCTGGTGCGGCAGCTCTTGACCGAGAGCGCGCTGGTGGCCGTCGCCGGCGCCGCGGTCGGCACCTTTTTCGCGGTGTGGGGCGTCGACTTCCTGCTTGCCCTCGAGCCCGGCCACCTTCCGGGCTGGAACCCGGTACGCGTGGACGGCGTGGTGCTCGGGTTCACCGCTGCGATCGCGATGGTGACGGCACTCGCCGCCGGCCTCGCCCCGGCCCTGCAGGTGACGGGACAGGATCACGGGGCGTCGCTCAAAGAAGGCGCCAAGACCACGGCCGGGGTCGCCCGGCGCTGGCTCCGGGAGGTCCTCGTCGTGAGCCAGGTCGGCCTGTCGCTCGTGCTCCTCGCGGGAGCCGCGCTCTTGATCAAGAGCCTCTCCCGCCTCGAGCGCGTGGATCCAGGCTTCGACCCCTCCAACCTGCTGGCGGTGACGATCTATCTCCCGGACCATCGCTACCCCGAAAACGCGCGCCAGGCGGCCTTCTTCGTGGCCCTGTTGGAACGCGTGCGGAGCCTTCCCGGCGTGGTGTCAGCCGGTGCCGTCACGACGCTTCCCATGAGCCCGGTGGGCATCGATCACGACATGCCGGTGGCGGTCGCGGGCCGACTGCCGCCGCTGGGACAGGAGCCCGAGGCCGATTTCCGGATCGCGAGCGCCGGTTACTTCGAGACGCTGCGCATACCGCTGCTGGCGGGACGCCCGTTCACCGAGCGAGACCGCGCCGACGCGCCGCCGGTCGTGATCGTCAATCAGGCGTTCGTCGACCGCTTCATGCCCGGGGAGCGGCCGCTCGACCAGCGCGTCCGGTGGGGGCGCAGCGGTCCCTTCGCCGAGCTCGTCGGCGTGGTGGGCCCGATCCACCATCGCGGCCTCGACGCCGCGCCGCGACCGGAGATCTACGTGCCCTACGAGCAGATGCAGTACGGCGCGATGACCCTCGCTGTGCGCACCGCGGGCGAACCGCTCGCCCATGCCGAGGCGGTGAAGCAGGCGGTATATGCGGTCGATCCGGCGCAGCCCGTCTCCGAGGTGACCACGATGACCGAGCTGCTGCGGGGGTCGGCCGCCCCGAGACGGTTCAATACTCTGGTGCTCGGCGCCTTCGCCGCGCTCGCCGTGGGGCTGGCCGCGATCGGACTCTACGGCGTCCTGGCCTATACAGTCTCCCAGCGCACGCGAGAGATCGGCGTGCGCATGGCGCTCGGGGCGCGGGAGGGCGAAATGTTCCGGGCCGTGTTGGCGGACGGCCTACGCCTGGCGGTGGTCGGGGTCGGCGTGGGCACCGCCGGCGCCGTCGCGCTGACGCGGGTGCTCGGCAACCTCTTGTTCCAAGTGCATCCGACGGACCCGGCAGTGCTCGCGGGCGCGGCGCTCGTCCTCGTCGTGGTCGCCGCATTCGCCTGCAGCTTTCCCGCCCGGCGGGCGACGCGGGTCGATCCGATGGAGGCTTTGCGAGCGGAGTGAGGCTGGGGCCTGGGGGCCTGGGCCTAGGGGTCTTGGGATCGGCTGTGACCCTCGGCGATGTTGGAAGCCACGGAGACGGCCGCGCGTCGCAGTTGTGCGACGAGTCCGTACCGCTCGGTCGCAGGAAAGCCATCCGTCGCTCGATAGGTCGCTTCCGCGAGATCCATCGCTCGCTGCCATATGCGGAGGTCGCGGTAACTCCTGATGGAAGGGTTCAACGGCGGTTGGCTAGGCAAGAGCCTTCCTCGAGAGCATGCCGCAATCTCGGAGGGGAGCGGCTTCAAAGCGTCATCATTCCCCCGCAGCGACGATTCATTCTCCGCACTCGCCCGATAGGCCCCAGGCCCTAGCCCCCAGGCCCCAGTTCCGGCAAGCTTTCAACCATGCACCCCCGCATCCTCGTAGCCGACGATCAGCTCGACGTGCTGGAGGCCCTGAAGCTCCTGCTCAAGGGCGAGGGCTTCGAGGTCGAGACCGCCGCGTCGCCGCGTGGGGTGCTGGCCGCCGTCGAAGCGCGCGACTTCGATGCGCTGCTGGTCGACATGAACTACACGCGGGATACGACCTCGGGCGCCGAAGGCCTGGACCTGTTGACCCGCGTCCGGACCTTGGAGGGCACGCCGCCGGTCGTGGTCATGACCGCCTGGGGCAGCATCGACGGCGCCGTCGAGGCGATGCGTCGCGGAGCGCGCGACTACGTGGAGAAGCCGTGGGACAATCGGCGCCTCCTCGCTACGCTGCGCACGCAGGTCGAGTTGGGCCGCGCCCTGCGCAAGAGCCAGCGGCTCGAGATCGAGAATCGCACGCTGCGCCGCGAGGGTCTCCCCGAGCTCATCGCGGATTCCCCCGCCATGCAGTCCGTGCTGCGGTTGATGGAGCGGGTGGGTCCCTCCGACGCAAATGTGCTCGTCCTGGGCGAGCACGGCACCGGGAAGGAGGT
>JBOHSO010000309.1:0-1907 GCA_050921685.1 Gemmatimonadales bacterium | reverse complement strand
GACTATGGGGACGGGGCCGAGCCGCCGACGCCCGAGGTCGCCGCGAAGTTGCCGGCCTCACCCTACGGGACCGCCAAACTCACCTCGGAGTACTATCTCGCGACGTTCGCGCAGTTGTTCGGCCTCGAGGCCGTGGCGCTGCGATACAGCAATGTGTACGGGCCACGGCAGAACCCGCACGGGGAGGCTGGCGTGGTGGCGATCTTCGGCCGTCGCCTGCTCGCGGGTGAGCCGATTACGATCTACGGGGACGGTCGACAGACGCGAGACCTGGTCTTCGTGGAAGATGTGGCCACAGCGAATCTGCGGGCGGCAGTGGGGGCGCTCCCGCCGCTGGGTGGGCTCGACACGCGCGCCTACAACATCGGTACGGGAGTCGAGACCTCGGTGAACCGTCTCGTCGAGCTGCTCGCCGCCGCCGCCGGGCGCCCCGCCGAGATCCGACGCGCACCGGCCCGGTCGGGCGAGATTCTACGCAGCGCGCTGGATGTCGGTAAGGCCGAACGGGAGTTGGGATGGGGCCCGGTGGTGCCGTTGCCGGCTGGCCTCGCGCTGACGCTACGTTGGATCGCGGAGGGCTAGTGCTGCTGCAAGTCGGCGGTGCGATTCCGACGACCCCATGGGACCTGGTGCTCACCTCCAGCCGCGAGACGCAATTCGTCCTCGCGGTCCTGGTGTTCTTCTCCGTCGTCTCGTGGTATCTCATCGTCCTGAAGTGGTGGCAGTTTCGCCACATGCGACGGCAGGCGGACCGCTTCATGCGCGAGATCGAGAAATCGGCGCGGCTCGAGGACGCGTACCACGTGGCCATGCGGTTGCCGTCCTCGCCGTACAACCGGCTGCTGCGTGAGGGGATCCAGTTCTTTTCGCACTTGAAGCCGGGCTCGCTCAAGGACCCGACGGTGGCGACCGAGACGGCAGCGCTCACGGCGACGCAGCTCGAGGCACTCCGCATGGTGCTCGCCAAGGAGGTGGCCGCCGAGCGTGACGCCGCCGCGCGCTTCATCCCCTGGCTCGCCACCTTCGGCTCCGTGAGCCCGCTGCTCGGTCTGCTCGGCACGGTGCTCGGGGTCATGGATGCGTTCATCGGGATCGCACTGGGCGGGTCGGGGAACATCGCCGCCGTGGCGCCGGGCGTCGCCGAAGCGCTCGTCACCACCGTCGCCGGACTCGCCGTCGCGGTGCCGGCGGTGATCGCCTACAACATCTTCGTCAACCGGCTGGGGCTGTTCGCCGGCGAGCTCGAGGGCTTCGCCCAGGAGATCATCGGCAGCTTGGCGCGGGAAGGGAGACTGTAATGGCCGGCCTCCTCCGCGGGGGTGGGGGGTTGCGCGGCCACGGTGAGCTGCCGTTGAACGCCGACATCAACGTGACCTCGCTCGTCGATGTCGCGTTCGTGCTGCTGATCATCTTCATGATCACCGCGCCGATCATGCAGGGCGGCGTGGACGTGCGCCTGCCGCGAGCCGAGGCGCGGCCCATCGATCCCAAGATCGGCTTGATCGTGACAGTGGATCGCGCGGGGCAGGTTTTCCTCGATCAGGCTCCCCTCTCTTTCGACGATTTCCGCGCCACCTTCCCGGCGTTCGTGCGCACGCGGCGTCCGACGGGCGTGTATCTGCGCGCCGACGGTCGGGTCTCGTACGCCACCGTCGTGCGAGTGCTCGCGGTGATTCGCGCAGCCGGCGTGAGCGACGTGGGACTCGTCGCCGAGCCGGAAATGACCGGACCGTGATGCGCCGCCCCCGTCCCCGAGGCAACGTCCCGCTCGGCGTGGCCGGTTCGCTCGTGGTGCACGGGTTCGCGCTGGTCATGGTTCTCACGTCCACGTCGGGCGCGCACTCGGCGCCACCGACGTATCGCGTGCGGCTCGTCGCCGCGCCCGACGTGACGCCCGAGACGCGCCC